>JAQTQH010000022.1 GCA_028712355.1 Dehalococcoidales bacterium | reverse complement strand
GAGCGGTAATCGGGTGGATTATCAGTGTCATCGCGTTTGTCCTCTGGATAGTGCTGATGCTCAAAGCCTTCCAGGGTCAGGAATACAAGCTGCCGATAGCCGGCGATTTCGCGGCGAAACAGGTCAAGTGAATAACCCCCCAGCAAGCTGGGGGGCATCTAGGGGAAAGAGGGAACGTTGCCACCCAACTCCACCTCGATTCATCCCCCTAGCAAGCTAAGGGGTATTCTCGAATATTTTTATAAAGCAAAACAAGAATTCTCTCTTTTATAAGGGGGGTATACGAAAATCCCCCTTCAATTCCCCCTTTTTCAAAGGGGGAGACGAAAATCTCCCTTAATCCCTCTTTTACAAAGAGGGAAACTTGGAAGCTTCTCCCCTTGAAAAGGGGAGACTGGAGAGGGATTTCAGATTTGAAAATCTCCCTTGGTCCCTCTTTTCAAAGAGGAAAGAGATTGACGAATAGGAGTAGAATTATGTTAAAAGAGAGGCATAGTTTATGCGAAAGTTTCCAATGAGCGCTTCAAAATTAGAGGATTGCAGAACCAACTTAAAGGCAATGAAAGCAGCTAGGAATTCACTGGAATTCAGGGCAGGATTTACATCTTTTCTATCTTCTGCACGTGCTATAACATATGTTCTTCAAAAAGAGGGGGCACATATCATTGGGTTTGGTGATTGGTATGCTTCAAAGCAGAATGATATGAAAAATGATCCTCTATTGAAATTTATCCATAAAGCACGTACGGAAGACTTCCACGAAGGCAAGCCTAACCTACGATTCGGTACACACATAGACCACTTTTCGACTAATGATGTTAAGCCGACCGCCGCACCGATAGAAATCGGGGTTGACGGTATTTTCCAAATTGCTGACAAGGGTACGCCAAAGGAACGCCGCATTCCAATCGAAAGTGGTAAGTATCGTATTGCTATATCAATTGAGAATCCACCTACTGAGCATTTGGGGAAAATGATTAACGATACTAGTCCGGTTAATATCTGTGAACTATCGTTGCAATATTTCGAATCTATTATCTACGAAGCGAACAAAGCCTTTAACTCGAAGTAACATACGTGTTCCGTCTCTTACCCCTCATCCCTCCCCCAAAGCCTTCTTCTGCCACTCATACAGCTTATTTAATGCTTCCAGCGGCGTCAGGGCGTTAATATCCAGCTTCGCCAGTTCTTCTTCGAGGGCGGATTTTTGCCCGAAGAGGGGCATCTGCGGGATAGCCTCTTTACGAGGCTTTTTGACCGCCGCGCGGGAAGCGCCGCCGTCCGCCTCAAGCTCGTCCAGCACAGTGCGGGCGCGGTTGATGACCGGGCGGGGCAGCCCGGCAAGCTGGGCGACATGGATGCCGTAGCTCTTGTCCACGCCGCCGGGCACAATTTTATGCAGGAAAATCACCTTGCCCCCCTCCTCGATGACCGCCACGTTGAAGTTGCGCACGCGCGGCAGGGCATCAGCGAGGGCGACCATTTCATGATAGTGGGTCGCGAAAAGGGTACGTGAGCCGAGTCGCGGGGAGCTGTGGATATACTCGGCGACGGCGCGGGCGATGGCCAGCCCGTCATAGGTGCTGGTGCCGCGGCCGATTTCATCGAGGATGAGCAGCGAGCGCGGCGTGGCATTGTTAAGGATGTTCGCCGTCTCGACCATCTCCACCATGAAAGTCGATTGCCCCGCCGCCAGGTCGTCCCGCGCCCCGATGCGCGTGAAAATCCGGTCGACGACGCCGATGGCGGCGGCATCCGCCGGGACGAAGCTGCCCGTCTGCGCCATGAGGACAATCAGCGCGACCTGCCGCAGGTAGGTGGACTTGCCGGACATGTTGGGACCGGTGAGGACAATCAGCTGGGCATCGTCATTGGCGAGAGTCGTATCGTTGGGAGTAAAGCTGCCCGCCGCCAGGCTCCGCTCCACGACCGGATGGCGACCCTGCCGGACATCGATTTTGTTGCCGTCATCCAGGACGGGACGCACATAGCGATAGCTTACCGCAATTTCCGCCAGCGCCGCGAAAACATCCATTCTGGCGAGGGCATCGGCGAGGGCGAAGACACGCTCGGAAGAGGCGGCGACCTGCCGGCAGACCTGGCGGAACAGGTTCGTTTCCAGCTCCCCGATGCGCTCCCGCGCGTTGAGGATGACCGACTCGTACTCCTTGAGCTCCTGCGTGAAGAAACGCTCGCCGTTGACCAGCGTCTGCTTGCGGATATACTCCGGCGGCGCCTGCTTGATGTTGGCGTTGGAAATTTCGATATAGTAGCCGAAGACATTGTTGAAGCCGATTTTCAGCGACTTGATGCCCGTCTTTTCCCGCTCGCGGTTCTCCAGTCCGGCGAGGTACTGGCGGGCGTTTTTCGATGCCGCGCGCAGGCTGTCCAGCTCTGCCGAGAAGCCCGGCTTGATGCTCTCGCCCTCCCCCAGCGTGGTTGACGGCTCCTCGACAAGGGCGGAGGCAATTAATTCCACCACTTCCGGCTGGGGCTTGAGTTCGCCCAGAAGCCAGTCGATGGCGGCGGTATCTTTTTCCGCGGCGAAGATTTCTTTTAATTTAGGCACCGCTTCGAGGCTTCTGCGCAGGGAGACCAGTTCGCGCGGGATGGCAATCTCACTGCGGATGCGGTTGATGAGCCGTTCCATATCGGCGACGCCGCTCAGCAGAGATAACACCTGCCCCCGTGCCAGCGACTTGCCGGCAAACCAGCCGACGGCGTCCAGCCGCTTGTTCAATTCATCTATGTTCAGTAAAGGCTGCCCCAGCCACCGCTTGAGCAGGCGGCCCCCCGGCGGCGTGCGGGTGGCATCGAGGACGGAAAGCAAGGAGCCTTCCGCCGTGCCGGAGCGCGCCCCCTGGAAAATTTCGAGGTTCTTCTTGGTCTGGGCGTCCAGCGCCATGTAGGCTTCCGTCGCGTAGGTCGAAAGCCGCGCCAGCTGTCCCAGAGAAGCCTTCTGCGTCTCGGTGAGATAGCGGACGATAGCGCCCGCCGCGCTGACAGCTAGAGGTAAATGAGCGCAGCCGTATCCTTCGAGGGTGGCTACCGCAAAATGGTCTAATAAAGCCTGCCGCGCCGACTCCGCCTCGAACCAGTAATCGTCGACGCGGGTGACATTCTCCTGATTAATGCCGTCCAAATCAGCGCTCTTCGCCATGATAATCTCGGCGGGACTGAGTCGGGCTAATTCAGTCGCCAGTCGTTCTTTGGGCAGCTGTGTCGTGGCGAACTCGCTCGTGGTAATATCGACAAAAGCCAGCCCCGCCTCCCCCTCCCCCACCACCACCGCCGCCAGGTAGTTGTTGGACTTGCTGTCCAGCAGCCCCGGCTCGACGACGGTACCCGGCGTGACCAGCCGGATGACCTCGCGCGGCAGCATCCCCTTGATTTCCCCGGGCTTCGCCATCTGCTCGCAAATCGCCACCTTGTAGCCGCGATTGATGAGCTTCGCCAGGTAATTGTCCAGCGCGTGGTACGGGATACCCGCCAGCGGTACCTTGTTGCCCTTGCCCATCTCGCGGGAGGTCAGCACGATTTCCAGCTCCCGTGAGGCGATTTTAGCGTCCTCATCGAAGGTCTCGTAGAAATCCCCGAGGCGGAAGAGGACGATTGCCTCCGGGTACTGGCGCTTGATGCGGAGGTACTGCTGGCGGATGGGCGTCATGCCGTCTTTCACAACGCTATTGTAGCGGAAAGCGGGCGGAAAGGGAAAGGGGGGAGGGTGCGCTTTATTTTTAGTTAGAACAGTTTGATTTTACCACGTTGTTTTCTCTTACGCGGTGGGTGTGTTGCGATAAACCATAGAACACCCACGCCTAACAAACCAAACAATACAGGTGGTCCAACCCTAACAAACAGGATAATGAAAACTACTAAAATGCCCCCAATAAATATAAATGCGGGCAATTTGGACTTTCGTTTCGGGGGAGGTGATTGACCTCTTACGTATCCCCTAACATAGGTGGAACCCGCTGGCATAAAGTCTCTCGGATTTGGCATCTTGGGTTCTCCAACTTTATATGTACTTTACGTTAATTCCCAAGCACATGACAGTACTAGAACTCTATCCCATTGCATAATTTCTGTCAACACTGTAGTTGAAGCATCCAAGAGGCAACTCTCTTCTTTTGTGCCAACAAATCCTTTTAGCTTTTTATGTTGTTTGACTCAGATGGTAGAATAAATATAAATCAATGCACGTTGACCAAACAGTGGGGAAATATTAAATGACGATGATACAAGACCATTGCCCACTGAACAAAGATAAACCATTCCCGTGTCCTAGGTGTTGCCATAGTTACGCAGTAACTGAAAGGCGTAAATATCTAAATGCAACGACTTGGTGGTTTTGCAGATATCCAGATATAGTTAACCTAAGTATGTTAACCGTGGAGGATATAAAAAAAGATGGGGAACATATATAAAAAGAAACCTTGTAAAAAGCATAAATGGGGAAAAAAGAGCTATGCAGGCAGAAAGGTGTGTGAGAAATGTGGCGCGATAGAAACACTCTAATGGTGTAGGAACATTCAGTAAGCATGAACAAACAGGAAGGAATACATTGCCTTAAGTGTGGGAAAATCCTTTCACAGGATGAACTCAAGAATGGGCGGTGTAATAGATGCAAAGCCATTGATGATGGGATTTTTCAAGAGACGGAGAGGCGCAAAAGAAAACATGGACCACTAAATAAAGAGCCGTTAAATAAGAGCGAAATGGCACGCCTTGAAACCGTAAAACTTAAATACCAACGCCCAACGTCCACAAATGAAGGAGTCAGGAACACGAGCAAATCTCCTAGTCTAGTTGGTCTTTTCATCGGCATTATTGTGATTTGCACTGGTATTATTGCTTTTCTGATAAAATCCAGTGTCCTTTCTGGCTCGCTCTTTAGTTATATGCTACCGATTTCCTTGACTGTCATTGGAATTATCATTATCTTCAAAAGACACAACTAAAACAGCTATCAACTTCTTTTCCACTCCCCTAAAATCTCCCTCTTTCCCTCTTTTTCAAAGAGGGGAATACGAAAATCCCCCTTCAATTCCCCCTTTTGCAAAGGGGGAGACTTCGCAGCTTCTCCCCTAGAAAAGGGGAGACAGGAGAGGGATTTTATAAAACGTTTGCAGTCACCATTATGTTTGCGCTATCCTAAAAGAAACTATTTGTCTGTCATTGCGAGGAGTCATGGCGACGAAGCAATCCCAACCGGGATTAGTAGAGATTGCTTCGCCTTCCCTCTGGGAATGGTCTCGCAATGACACGGTACAAGAAATGCAGAGCTACATACTTGCGTTAGATCAGGGGACAACGGGCAGCACCGCCCTCCTTTTTGACGCCGAGGGGCAAATCGTCAGCAAAGCCTACGGGGAAATCCGGCAGGTCTACCCGCAGCCGGGCTGGGTTGAGCAGTACCCGCAGGAGCTTTTCCTCAACTCGGTCGCCGTGCTCAAAGAGGTCATCGGCAAAGCGGGTGTGCCCCTCGCGCAAATCAAAGGGCTGGGCATCACCAACCAGCGCGAGACGACCATCCTCTGGGACAAAAAAACCGGCGAGCCGGTGAGCAACGCCATCGTCTGGCAGTGCCGCCGCACCGCGCCCCTCTGTGAAAAGCTCAAGCGGGACGGCATGACGGAGGCTATCCGCGACAAGACCGGGCTCCCCATCGACGCCTACTTTTCCGCGACCAAGCTGCGCTGGCTATTGGAGAACATACCCGGCTGTTTCGACCGCGCCCGCGCCGGCGACCTGCTGTTCGGCACGGTGGACAGCTGGCTCATCTGGAACCTCACCGGCGGCGCCTGCCACATCACCGATTACAGCAATGCCAGCCGCACGATGCTGTTCAATATCCACACCCTCAAGTGGGATAAAGAATTATTAGATTGCCTCGATATTCCATTGTCCGTACTGCCGGAGATTGTGCCGTCCAGCCGGGTTTACGGCGAGACTGCCGCCGGGCTTCTCGGCGATGTCCCCATCCCCGTCGCGGGAGTTGCCGGCGACCAGCAGGCGGCGCTTTTCGGGCAGGCATGTTATCAGCCGGGCATGAGCAAGAACACCTACGGCACCGGCTCCTTCGTGCTGGTAAATACCGGCAACAGCCCCATCGCTTCGCCGAGCGGACTCATCACGACGGTGGCGTGGGGACTGGATAATAAGGTCAGTTATGCTTTAGAGGGCAGCATTTTCATCACCGGCGCGGCGGTGCAGTGGCTGCGCGACGGACTGAATATTATCACCACCGCCGCCGAAAGCGAGGCGCTGGCAAAATCGGTGGCGGATAACGGCGGCGTTTACTTCGTTCCTGCATTAGCAGGATTGGGTGCGCCCTACTGGGACATGTACGCGCGGGGCGCCATCGTGGGGATTACGCGGGGCACAACGAAAGGTCACCTGGCGCGGGCGACCCTCGAAGCCATCGCCTACCAGGCGCGGGACGTTATCGAAGCCATGAGCGCCGATGCGCACCTGGCAATTCCCGTCCTGCGCGTGGACGGCGGCGGCACCGCCAACGACCTGCTGATGCAGTTCCAGTCGGATATCCTGGGCATTCCCGTCCAGCGGGCGCGCATCGCCGAAACGACAGCTTTGGGTGCGGCGTACCTCGCGGGACTGGCGGTCGGCGTGTGGAAAAACACCGGGGAAATCGGGAAACACTGGCACAGCGCACGCACCTACGAGCCGCGCATGTCCGCCGACCAGCGGGAGTCTCTTTATTCAGGCTGGAAGCGCGCCGTAGCGCGCAGCCGCGACTGGGCGAGAGATTAGAAAGGACAAACCATTTTGAATCGTGATTTTATCGCTCTATCCAAAGAGAGCCTTGATTTAATCGTCATCGGTGGGGGAATCATCGGCGCCGGCATCGCCCGCGATGCCGCCCTGCGCGGCCTGCACACTCTGCTGGTGGAGAAAGAAGACTTCGGCTGGGGCACCACCGCCCGCTCCACGCGCCTCCTCCACGGCGGCTTACGCTACCTGCGGCAGTTCCAGTTCAAGCTGGTGCGGGAAGACCTCAAAGAGCGAGAAATCCTGCTCCGCATCGCGCCGCATCTATCTCACCGCCTGCCCTTCATCATCCCCATGCTGCGCAGCCAGCCGCTCTACCGGCTCGCCATGCCCTTCGGCATGCCGCTTTACCAGATGCTCACTTCGGGCAGAGACATTCCTTCTTACCAGCACCTTTCGCGTCGTCAGACGTTGAACCTGGAGCCGGAGCTGGAAAAAGTGCGTGACCTGACCGGCGGCTATCTTTATTACGATGGCGAGTTGGAGTTCATGGAACGCCTCTGCCTGGAGAATGTCATCTCGGCGGCGGAACATGGCGCACAGGTGCTGAACCATGCCCGCGTGACGCAACTCATAATGCACGACAACACCGTTGCCGGCGTCGAGGTGCAGGATGAGATTACCAAACAGAATTTTCAGATTAAGGGGCGCCTCGTGTTCAATGCGGGGGGTCCCTGGGCGGACTTCGTCTGGGACAAGATGAACCTGCGGGCGGCAGAACGGCTACGCCGTACCAGGGGCGTCCACCTGTTCATGAACCGACTCTCCCGGAACGCACTCGTCCTGTTTGCCCGCAGCGACGGGCGGCTCTTTTTCGTCATCCCCTGGCAGGAATACTCGCTCGTCGGCACCACGGATACCGACTATACCGGCGACCCGGACAAAGTACACGCCGAGGCAAAGGACGTTAATTACCTCGTCAGCGAACTCAGGCATTACTTCCCCGCCGTCGAATCGAAAGATGTCCACTATGCCTTCGCGGGGCTGCGCCCTCTGGTGGCCAGCGGCGCCGGCAAGGCATCCAACACCTCGCGGGCGCACCGGCTCATCGACCACCGGAAGGAGCACGGCATTGAAGGATTCCTCTCCGTGCTGGGCGGCAAAATCACCGCCTATCGTCTGGTGGCGGAAGAAGCCGTCGACCTGATTACCCGCAAGCTGGGCAGCCCGGCGCGCTGCACCACTGCGGAGACACAACTCCCCGGCGCTCCCGCTGTGCTCCCGCAGGCAATCAAGAAGGCTGCCGAAGAAAGCGGCGTCTCACCGGCAACAGCGGAACATCTCGCCCGCATTTACGGGTCGCGCTTCACTAAGGTACTGGCGCTGGCACGTAATGACAAACGGCTGGCACAGCCGCTCGGGGAAAGCTGCCCGGACATCATGGCGCAGGTGCGTTACGCCGTAAATTCCGAATATGCTCTTACCGTGAGCGATTTTCTCTTGCGCCGCACCGATGCCGGCTTGAGACCGGCGCAGGGGCTGGATATTACAGAAACCGTGGCGCAGGAAATGGGCAATTTGCTGGGCTGGTCTGACGATACCCGAAAACAGCATATAGAAGCACATCAGGCAGCTATTGCCCTGACGCGGCTGTTCCGGAAAGAGAACCAATAAAATCCCTCTAAGGTTCCCTATTGAAGCCAAGTGTGCCTGGGGGAATTCGTACTATCCCCCTTTACTAGTTGCCATAGTATGGTAAACTAAAATAAAGAGTAGTTGGCATCTGCAAAACCAGGAGGTGATGAGCCATGTCTAACCGGATGAGCTATTTCGGCATCGGGCTGGTGGCAGGCGCGGTGCTCGGCATCACCGCGGCGGCTCTCTGCTCGCCTCAACAGATGCGCAAGGCCGGAGAGGTAGTGGAGGACAAATTACTGGGCTGCGCCGCCAGGGTGCTCAACGAGCTACAATGGTGGACGATGACCCCGCGCGAGCGGTATGCCGCCGTGCTGCGCAAGAGCGGCTCCCTGCACGAGTGGCGGACACAATACCATAACCCCGAGCACGCCGCCAGAAGTTAATGCCCTACATTATCGCCTGACATCAATTGTTGAAAGAGGAGGCTGATAATCTCCTCTTTTTTTCCGTTAAAGCAAGCACCACCCTCCTATGTACTATTTTTTCTTCATGTGCTATATTGAGTATCACCTTAGATTAAAGGAGGAATCCATAATGAAAACCGCCGCCCAGTACCGCAAAGAGTTGAACAAGATGAGAGCCAATATCCACATCGCAGGAGAGAAGCTGACCCGCGATGACCCCCGGCTGGCGCAGCCTATCAACGTGGTCGCCGCCACCTTCGATGCCGCGCTGGAGCCGGAAAACAAAGGGCTGGTCACCACCCTCTCCAAGGTTACCGGCGCCGAAATCAACCGCTTCTGCAACATCCACTGCAGTACCGAAGACCTGCTCAACAAGCAGGCGATGACCCGCAAGCTCTGTCACAAAGTCGGCGGGTGCATCCAGCGCTGCATGGGCATCGACGCCACCAACGCGCTCTCCGTTATCACCTACGACACCGACCAGAAATACGGCACCGAATACAATAAACGCTTCATGAAGTGGCTGGAGCACTTCCAGAAGAACGACATCGTCGCCAACTGCGCCCAGACCGATGTCAAGGGCGACCGCTCCAAGCGCCCCCACGAGCAGGCAGACCCCGACCTATACGTGCGGGTCGTCGAGCGTAAGAGCGACGGCGTGGTCATCCGCGGGGCAAAAGCGCACAACACCATCGCGCCATATGCCCAGGAAATCATTGTCCTGCCCACCCGCGCCCTCACCACTGAGGAAAAAGACTGGGCGATTGCCTTTGCCATCCCCGCCGATGCCGAGGGCATCCACCAGATTGTGCGCCTTGCCAGCATTCCCATACGCAAGCACCTCCAGGCGCCCATCGCCGCCTTCGGCGACGCGGAATCGCTCACCGTGTTTGATAATGTGTTCGTCCCCTGGGACAGAGTGTTCCTCAACGGCGAGACGGACATGGGCGGGCGGCTCGCCCTGCAATTCGCCGAATACCACCGCCACAGCTACACCGGCTGCAAGCCTTCCATCACCGATATCGTCATGGGTATGACCGCGCTGGTCGCCGAGTATAACGGCGTTGCCAAGGCGCAGCATATCCAGCACAAGCTCGCCCACCTTATCGGCGTCGCCGAGTTGGTCACGGCAGCCGGTATCGCCGCCTCGGTCACCGGCAAGAAGACCGCCTCCGGCACCTACATCCCCAACAGCATCTATGTCAACGCGGGACGGCGGCTCGCCGGCGAGAACATCTTCCACGAGTATGAAATCCTGTGCGACGTCGCCGGCGGCTGGTACGCCACCCTGCCCCACGAAGAAGACTGGTTCAACCCGGAGACGAAGGCTTACCTGGAGAAATACACCATGCGCAACCCGCGCATCTCGCCGGAAAACCAGCACCGCCTCTTCCGCATGATTAGCGATATGATGACCTCCCACTGGTTCGGAGTGGAACTGGGCGGGCAATACCACGGCGGCGGCTCACCCATCATGGAGACCATTGGCATACTGCGCGATTACGACCTTAAGCCCAAGATGGACCATGTAAAATACCTGGCAGGCATCCCGCTGGACGACCCGCACGGGTAGCATAAGTATTGTCATTGCGAGCTGAAGGCGAAGTAATCTCTATGTATTGAAGAATGAGCTTGCTGCGCCGCTCTGGCTGCTCTCAATGACAGAGTAAGCAAAAGAGGGGGCTCAACGCCCCCTCTTAATTTATCTCAAGCCTCCGGCCTACTTTGTCTCTATCCTGCGGCGCAAGCCGGTCAATATGAACTGAATTTGGGTGCTGTTGAGACCGAAGCGGTGCAGGGTATGCCGCACAACCTCCAGGCTGCCCTCGAAGGGCGGCAGGACCACCTCGACGACGCCCATGGACTTGAGCAGCCCCGCTTCCTCCACATCATTAACCGCCGCCACGATGTCCAGCCTGGGATTTAACTTTAAGGCGTTGCGGACAACAGCTTCAATAGTGATAAAGTCGGTAAACGTGCAGACAAGCACGCGCGCCTTGTCCAGCTTCGCGTGCGACAGTATCTCCGGATTGCCGGCATCTCCATAGATACAGGGAACGCCGCGTTCCCGCAGGCGGGAGACAACCTGCGCATCCAGATCGATAACCATGTAGTTGAATTTCTGGCGCTCGAGGACGGAAGCCAGCCGTGCCCCGACTTCGCCGTAGCCGCAGATGACGGTATGGTGAGCTAACCCTATCTCCTTAGGAGGATAAGGCGGCACCTTCGGCGAAAGCACGCGGAAGAGCAACTCCCGCTGGCTCAACCACTGGTAAAAGCGGGAGCCAAGACTCAAGGTGAACGGCGTCAGCAGCATCGTCGCCAGCGCTATCGCGATGAGCATGGACTGCACATACGGCGAAAACACCTGTGTCTGGAAACCCGTTAATACCATGATAAAGCTGAACTCGCCCAGCGGCAGTAATCCTAAGCCCACCAGCAGGGCATCCTTAAATACCGCGCCGAAGAGCCAGACCACCAGTCCGGTGATGACGAACTTCACGATTACGACAATCGCCAGCAGGGCGAGAAAGTCCGCCCAGTAGCGGGCAAGGAAACTCAGGCTGAACAGCATCCCCAGCGAAACAAAAAAGATAGCGGCAAAGCTGTCCCGCAACGGGATGATTTCGGCAAGCGCCTGGCGGGCAAACACCGAATGGCTGACCATCAGCCCGGCGACGAAGGCGCCGAACGCCAGCGACAGCCCGAAGTAGTACGTACCGAATGCCGTCGCCAGGCAGAGCGTGACCACCGAAAGCATGAACAGCTCCCTTGAACGCTGCCCGGCAATTTTTCCAAGCACCCAGGGCAATGCCCACAAGCCCACTGCCAGCGTGACCGCGACAAAGAGCATCGCTTTCAGCAGCATGAGAATGACCTCAGCCAGATGCACGGTAACGCCCGCTTCGCCGCTGAGCGCGGGCATGATAGCCACAACCGGCACTATCAACAGGTCCTGCACCACCGAGAGACCCATGATAACGCGTCCGTGATGAGAGTCCAGCTCGCCGCGCTCCATGAGGAGCTTGAGGATGACCGCCGTGCCGCTTTCGGAAACCGCCACGCCGAAGAGAATGGCCTCGGTCCAGGAGAAGCCGAAGAGACCGGCCACGCCGAAGATGATGATAACGGTCAGCAACATCTGGACGATGCCGCCCAACACCGCCACCTTACCGACACGCCGGATTTCCTTGACAGAAAACTCCAGCCCGAGGGTAAACAGGAGCAGCACCACGCCAAGGTTGGCAACGGCGTAAATCGCCGCTTCGGTCTGCACCAGTCCGAATACGGAGGGACCGACGAGAATACCGCCGACCAGATAACCGAGCAGCAGAGGCAGTTTAAGGAGACGGGCGATGAATCCGCAGGTAAGAGCTGTCCCCAAGACGATGAGGAACTCCAGACCCTGACCGATTCCCGGCATAGACTCTCCCTGTATGAACCAGAGTCGCGCAAATGCGCGCGGGACACCTCTCCCCTGAGGGGAAAGGATCAAGAAGCGAGACTCTATTTAACGTCGGTTTTGCGAGCAACGCAGGGCGCTACTGGTGCCGGGGTAATCTGCAGCCGGCAGCCGCACTGGAAGCAGCGCTGCCCTTCAAAAACGGCGGCGGTCTCACTGAGACCGAGCTCCACCTCGTTAAAATTGCCGGCACGCTCATTGACCGGGAGTTCCGGCATCTTAACGCGCTCGAATTCGGGGAAGCCTTCCACCAGCCCGCACTGCATGGTGAAGCAGCGGTCCTGGGTCAACTCTTCTTCGATATCACCTTTTCCGCCAAGGAATTTATCAATATCGCCGGCAGCCTTGCGACCGGCGGCAATCGCACCGATTACCGAAGCCGGACCGCTCACAGCATCACCGCCAGCCCAGACGCCGGTACGGCTGGTCGCCAGTGTATCGTCATTAGCTTCGATGATACCGGACTTGCTGGTCTTGACCTGGAATCCGGCGGGGATATCGGTTGCCTGGCCGATGGCGCCGATGATGGTGCTGAACTCACAGATAAACTCGCTGCCTTTGACCGGGACGGGACGGCGGCGCCCGGAGGCATCCGGCTCGCCGAGTTCCATGCGCTGGCAGACCAGGTTCAGCTTGCCATTGTTGCGGCTTATCTTGAGCGGCGCCGCCAGGAATACGATTTCTATCTTTTCATCCAGCGCCGCTTCCACTTCTTCGGGGCTGGCAGGCATTTCATCGCGGGTGCGGCGGTAGATTAGGCTGACTTCCCTGGCACCCAGACGTAAAGCGACGCGCGCACCGTCGATAGCGACGTTGCCGCCGCCGATGACCGCCACTTTGTCCCCCACATCCACCTTTTCGCCGAGGTTAACGCGGCGCAGGAAAGAAGCACCGTCGAGCACGCCAGGGCTGTCTTCGCCTTCCACGCCCAGCTTCATGCCGCGGTGCGCCCCCGGCGCCAAAAAGACCGCCTGATAGCCCTCGTTAAAGAGCTTATCCACAGAATCGATGCGGGTATTCAGCCTGATTTCCACGCCGGCTTCTTTAATTATGTCAATTTCGCCTTCCAGGACATCCGGCGGCAGGCGATAGTCCGGGATGCCGACGCGCATCATGCCGCCGGCGACCGGGAACTGTTCGAAGACTGTCACGCCGTGCCCCTGCTTGGCGAGGTAATAGCCTGCCGTCAGACCCGCGGGACCGGCGCCGACGATAGCTACCTTCTTGCCGGTAGCGGGCAGTCTGCGCGAGTGCTGTTTCCACTCGCCGGTATCACGGTCGGCGACAAAGCGCTTCAAAATCCGGATGGCGATGGGCTCGTTCAAAGAGCCGCGGCGGCAGCCGCCCTCGCAGGGATGGATGCAGACGCGCCCCAGCGCGCCGGGGAACGGCACCTTCTCGCGGATGGTCGCCAGCGCGTCCTGGTATTTCCCTTGTGCCACCTGGTACACGTAAAGCGGCACGTTGATGCCCGCCGGGCAGTTGTAATGACAGGGCACGACCACCGCCTCGCGGCTGAGCGAGGGATTATCCCTGGCGGCCTTATCATAGAGGGCACCAGTAGGGCAGACCTCGATACAGGCGCCGCAGAAGCGGCAGCTCGATTCCCGCAGGGTGCGGTTGAAGGCGGTACCTACGGTACTTTCAAAACCGCGCTTGATGAAGCTGTAAATACCGATGCCGCGCACTTCGGCGCATTCCTGCACGCAGCGCCCGCAGAGAATACAGAGGTTATAATCGCGCACAATCAGCGGGTCGCGGTCATCGACCGGCAGGTTGCGGAATTGATAGGGTAAAGCCATCTGTCCCACACCGATATAGTCGACCAGGCGCTGGAACTCGCAGTTCCCGTTGGCGGGGCAGGTGACACAGCGCTCATTAACGGCGACGTTACGCAAACAGATGTCGTTGGGGCCGCAGCGGTCGCGGCGCTCGCAGTCGAGGCAGGCGTGGGGGTGTTCAGTGAGCAGCAGCTGGAGATAGTCGCGGCGCAGCTTCTGCAGCTGGGGGGTGTTGGTACGTACAACCATGCCATCGGTAGCGGGCGTGGAGCAGGAAGTGGGCAGACCGCGCATCTTTTCAATTTCCACGATGCAGAGGCGGCACGCGCCGAAGGGTGTCTGGTCGGGATGAAAACAGGCGGTGGGGATATAGATGCCTGCCTGCTGGGCGGCTTGCAGCACCGTTTTGCCTCTCTCTACCTCGACATCGCTATTATCAATCTTGAGCTTAATCTTATCTGCCATACGTAACAAAAGGCTACCCCCCCCTCTCCGTGGAGCTAGCCACCCTCCTGTCTATGGAATCTCAGAAAACGCGACTACTAAATATTACAATAATAAAGCGAAAAATCCAAATGGAGAAGTTATTTCGTCAGCCGCTTCCGCATCGCTACCAGCGCCCAGGCGAAGAAGATGACGGTCAGAGCGACGATGATGCCCAGCGAAAGGAACGGATTAGGCTCGAATTTCCCAATGAACAGGGAGCGGGTCAGGTGGATTGCCGGCGCCAGCGGCGCGAGCCAGCTCAGGTTCTGCACAAACGGGGGGAAGTTGGTGAGGGGGAAGAATGCCCCGCTCACAAAGAACATGGGGTTGATGAACAGGGTATAGAAGTAGTTAAAGCTGTATATCGCAGGCGCGTAGGAAGTAAAGACAATCGCCAGCGCGGAAAACAATATGCCCTGTAAAAAGCAGACAGCGGGTATCAGCAGCGCCCATGGCGATTGGACCAGCTGGAAAATCGCCGCCGCTACCAGGATGGCTGTGCCGGTCAGCATGGCTCGGGTGGCGCCCCAGAAGATTTCCCCGGCGATGATGTCCTCGGCGTTGAGGGGGGTAGCGAGGATTCCATCGAAGGTGCTCTGGAACTCCATGCGGGCGTAGGTGCCGTAGGTGCACTCAAAAATACCGGCGAACATGGCGTAGCCCGCCACGATGCCGGGCGCAATGAACACGATGTAACTCTGGTCGCCGACCCCCGAAACAAACGTGCCCAGCCCTACCCCGAAAGCGAGCAGGACGATAACCGGCTCGATGGTGAAGCCGGGCAGCTCGGAGCGCCACAACCGGAAGAAAACATCCCGGTTGCGCTGCCAGAGGCGGATGAAACGCCAGGAAAACATCCTCATTCGACGAGCGACTCACTGGTCAGCCGGAAGAAGACATCCTCCAGCGTCCCCTGCCGCGGACGGACCAGCAGCTTGTGCGCCAGTTCATCATTATCGACATGGAACGCCCGTATTGCCAGACCCACCTCTTCAAACTCGACGTGATGGTTTTTTAATTCCCGGATAATCTGCTCTCTTTCCGCCGGGCTGGACGGCTCGATTTCCCACAGCTTCTCTCCAACGTATTTTAAGATAAGATTATGAGGCACATCGACCACCACAATTTTCCCTAAATGCATAATCGCCACGCGGTCGCAGAGCAGCGCCGCTTCTTCCATGTTCTGCGTGCAGAGCAACTGGGTAATCCCCTGCGCTTTCAGTTCCCTGAGCTTCTGCCACAATAAATGCCGGCTCTGCGGATCGAGCCCAACGGTAGGTTCATCGAGAATCAAGATTTTAGGCTGATTGATGAGTCCCCGTGCGATTAACAGTCGCCGCTTCATACCGCCGGACAGCGCTTTGATACGGCTGCCGCGCTTCTCCTCAAGCTGGAACAGGCGGAGCGCCTCAAGGCTGCGGCGCATTGCCTCTTTACGGGGGATTTCAAAATAGCGGGCGAAGGTAAGCAGGTTCTGCAGCACGGTCAGATCAGGGTCGAGGTTTTCCGTCTGCGGCACGACGCCCAGCAGCGCTTTCACCCTGCGGGAATGCCTCGCCAAATCTTGGCCGTCAACCCATACCTGACCGGCGGTAACCGGCGATATGGCGGTTATCATGCGGATAAGTGAGGTCTTGCCGGCGCCGTTGGGACCCAGCAGCCCGAAGCACTCGCCATCGGCTATCTCCATGCTGACGTTATCCACCGCCACCAGATCGCGGAACTTCTTGGTCAGGTTTTCCGTTTTGATAATCGCCATATGATTCTCCCAAATCATATCAGCTTAAATATATATTCGCAATTCAAGACATAATAACAGAGTCAGCCCGGCTTGATGACCGGGCTGGCTCGTGTACTTATCGGGAATATGATGATTAGAGCAGAGGCAGATAACGCTTCAGTTCATAGTCCGTGACCTGAATCCGGTAATTGTCCCATTCTATCTTCTTGTTCTTGATGAAGGCCGTGAAGGTGTGCTCGCCGAGGGCTTCCCGCACCACCTTGCTCTTTTCGGTGAGTCTCACCGCGTCAATTAAACTGGCCGGCAGCGTGCCGATGCCCCGCTTCGTTCTCTCCTCGTCACTCATGTGGTAAACGTTCTCCTCCACCGGCTCCGGCGGCTCCAGTCCTTCTTCGATGCCGGCAAGGCCGGCCGCCAGCATCACGCTGAAGCAGAGGTAGGGGTTGGCTGACGGGTCCGGAGAGCGCAGTTCGAAGCGGGTGGCGTTTTCCCGCCCCGGCTCATATTCCGGCACGCGGATAAGGTCAGAGCGGTTGCGCCGCGCCCAGGAAAGGTAGACCGGCGCCTCGTAGCCCGGCACCAGGCGCTTGTAGGAGTTGACCCACTGGTTGCACACCGAAGTAAACTCGGGGGCGTATTTCAGCAGGCCGGCGATGTAGCTCAAGGCTATCTTGGACAGGTGATACTTGCCGTTCTTATCGAAGAAGGCATTGCTGTTGCCCTTGAACAGCGACTGGTGCACGTGCATACCGCTGCCGTTGATGCCGAAGACCGGCTTGGGCATGAAAGTAGCATAGACGCCGTACTTCATGGCGATTTGTTTGACCACGAGCCGGTAGGTCATCACGTTGTCCGCCATGGTGAGGGCATCGGTATATTTCATGTCAATTTCGTGCTGGCTGCTGGCGACCTCGTGGTGCGATTTGTCAACCTCGATGCCCATCTCTTCCAGGGTAAGCACCGTCTCGCGCCGCAGGTCAGTGGCGGCGTCCATCGTCGTCTGGTCGAAATAGCCGCCCAGGTCCAGAAATTCCGTGCAGGACGAGTCCTTGAAGTAGAAGTACTCCAGTTCCGGGCCGACATAATAGGTGTAGCCCAGGTCCGCTGCCTTCTTCAGGTTCCGCTTCAGGACATAGCGCGGGTCGCCTTCGAACACGGCGCCGCCGGGGAGCAGGATATCGCAAAATACGCGTGCGACCGCCGCGTGCTCGCGGGGCCGCCAGGGAAGCAGCTGGAAAGTATCCGGGTCGGGCATCGCCACCATATCGCTCTCGTCAATACGGGCGAATCCCGCAATGGACGAACCATCGATGCCAAGCCCTTTTTCCAGAGCGCCCTCCAGTTGCTCGACGGGGATGGCAAAGTTCTTCAGGATGCCGACCGTATCCGTAAACCACATACGGATAAACTTGACATCATGCTCCTTTGCCATTTTGAGGACATATTCCTTTGCCTCTTCTCGACTTTTGCCTTTGGTTGTCATCTGTGCCTCCTTAATAATATTTTTACCCTGATTGGTGGGGTTCCTGAATTAAATGGCGTTCATGCCTTCTTCACCCGTGCGTACCCGCACGGCATTCTCGACCGGAATAATGAATATCTTACCGTCGCCCATTTCCCCGGTACGGGCTCGACTGGCGATGGCATGAACCACCTTGGAAAGGTCTTCATCAAGCACCACGACTTCAATCTTCAGCTTGGGCAGCAGGTCGACGCGGTACTCGCCCACGCGCCACTGCAGGGGAATCCCCTTCTGCCGGCCCCGGCCGCAGACCTCAGTGACCGTCATACCGAAGTAGCCATGCTCTTCCAGCGCCTTGCGGACCGGCTCCAGCTTTTCCTCGCGGATAATCGCTTCTATCTTCTTCACCGTATCATCCCTCCATAGGCCCTCTCGCCATGCTGGGCGATATCCAGCCCCACGGACTCTTCGGCGGGGGTCACCCGCAGGCCGGTGATGGCTTTGACCAGTTTGCCAAGCAACAGGGTTGCCCCGAAGGTAAACACCCAGACAATGATAACCGCAACCAGCTGCTTGACGAACTGCATAGGGTTGCCGTAGAGCAGACCGTTAGCTCCCGCCGCATTGACAGCGCTGCTGGAGAAAATACCGGTGGCCAATGCGCCCCAGGTGCCGCCCATACCGTGGCACGCCCACACATCCAGCGATTCATCGATGCTCCACTTCGAGCGGAGGAGCATGGCATAATAGCAGACCACCGCTCCCCCTGCGCCGATGGGGATACCCATGATAGGCTCAACATAGCCGGCGGCCGGGGTGATTGCCACCAGACCCACCACCGCGCCGGTCGCCACGCCCAGCATGGTGGGACGGCGATAGAACCAGCTGAGCGCCATCCAGGTGAAAGCCGCCGCGGCGGCACTGGTATTGGTCGCCACGAAAGCGCTCGCGGCCAGTCCGCCGGAGTTCAGCGCGCTGCCGGCATTGAAGCCAAACCAGCCGAACCAGAGGATGCCGGCGCCGAGCGCCACCATGGGTACATCATGAGGTTCCATAGGAGCGCCATCACGGAACCCTTTGCGAGGACCCACCAACCTGGCGAGCGCCAGCGCCGACATCCCGGCACAGATGTGGACAACAGTGCCGCCGGCAAAATCCAGAGCACCGAATTTTGCCAGCCAGCCGCCGCTGCCCCATACCCAGTGTGCCACTGGCGAGTAAATCAACGTCAGCCATAGTACGGAAAACAGCAGGATAGCGGAAAATTTCATTCTCTCCACTACCGCACCGGTGATTAACGCCACCGTAATAACCGCAAACATCGCCTGGAATACCATGTAAGCCAGGTGCGGGACGGTAGTCGCGTAGACAGCAGAAGGTTCCTGCCCCACCCCCCTCAATCCCAGGAAGTCCAGCCCGCCGATAAGCCCGCCGATATCCGTACCAAAACTCAGGCTGTAACCATAGAGCACCCAGAGCACGCCGACCAGCGCCATGGCGGAAAAGCTCATCATGAAGGTGGCGAGGACATTTTTGCGCCGCACCATGCCGCCGTAAAACAGGGCCAGACCCGGCGTCATCACCATGACCATTGCCGCCGAAATTAAAATCCAGGCGGTGTCCGCAGCGTTGATGCTCATTTTCTCATATCCCCCTTGTCCCTGAATATTCCCAGTTTAGCGGAGGGATATTACAGAAATATTACAGAGAGTTTACAGTCTGGTTACGGAAAGGGGTGAGAAAAGTGCGGCATAAAGAGAAAACTCGCCCTTTGACAGGCTCAGGATGAGCGAGCAACTATCCGGTACAGCTACAGACTTCTATTAAGATTCTTTGAAGCGGTAGCCGATGTTGCGGACGGTTTCGATGAAGTCATGGGTGGCGTCTTCAATCTTGCTGCGCAGGCGGCGGACATGGACATCGACAGTGCGGTCCCCGCCGAAGAAATCATAGCCCCAGACCTTGTCCAGCAAAGCTTCCCGGGAAAAGACCTGCCCCGGGTGACTCGCCAGGAATTTCACCAGTTCATATTCACGGAAGGTCAGGCCGGTCAGCCTCCCGCCGACGGTGACCTCGCATCTGGCGGTATCAATAACGAGGTCTCTAACCATAATCAGCTCGCCGGCGCTGGCGCGCTGCGCCTTATCCGCCAGCCGCTTTATCCGGAGCACTAGTTCGGCAGGGTCATCCGATTTGATGACGAAGTCATCGGTTTCCGGGCTGGCATCGAGGCGGGGCAGCATTTCCCGCGGCACCAGGGCAATGACCGGCACCTGCCTCACCTGCTTTATTTCCGCGACCACTTCCCGCAATCGCTCCGGATAGGTTATCTCAATGAGTATCAGATGCGGCGCTTCTTCCGCCAGCCGCTCGAGGGCATCAGCCACATTTGTAACGGTGGTGCAGGCCAGTCCGCACCGCACCAGTCCTGCCTGAATACGGGCAACACCAGTTCCTGTTTCCGCAATGAAAAAAATCCGGAACATCGGCTATTCCACCCTCGCAAGGAAAGACAGGTATATATACGGAACATGTTTTCCGTATATATACCATTTTTACAATATTAATTGGTGGATTGTCAAGCCGAACTATACGGCAATATATTGGCTCTTATTTGCCGCTAGATTGATGGCCAGACCAAAGGAATGAGCAGGCCTTAAGATAGTAAAGTTGTCAATCACACACCGTCAAAACAAGGTAAATAAAAAAGAGGCGTTTTTACACGCCTCTTAGTAAGTCTATCTAATATCAATTCTGAAACAGGTCAAGCCCTCGACCATTAGTACAGCTTAGCTGAACGCATTACTGCGCTTACACATGCTGCCTATCAAGCAAGTAGTCTACTTGCGGTCTTACTCCCTCACCTTGCGGCGAGGGATGGGAGATCTAATCTTGGGGTTGGTTTCGCACTTAGATGCTTTCAGCGCTTATCCAGAATAGACATAGCTACCCAGCAATGCCTCGGGCGAGACAACTGGCACACCATTGGTCTACCCCTCTTGGTCCTCTCGTACTAAAAAGAGCTCCCCTCAAATCTCCAGACGCCCACTGCGGAGAGAGACCGACCTGTCTCACGACGGTCTGAACCCAGCTCGCGTACCGCTTTAACCGGCGAACAGCCGGACCCTTGGGACCTGCTCCAGCCCCAGGATGCGATGAGCCGACATCGAGGTGCCAAACCTTGCCGTCGATGTGAACTCTTGGGCAAGATAAGCCTGTTATCCCCAGGGTAGCTTTTATCCGTTAAGCCACGACCCTTCCACTTGGAATCGTAGGATCACTTTGCCCGACTTTCGTCCCTGCTCGACTTGTAAGTCTTACAGTCAAGCCCCCTTATGCCAATGCACTCTACGGGTGATTTCCATCCACCCTGAGGGGACCTTTGGGCGCCTCCGTTACTTTTTGGGAGGCGACCGCCCCAGTCAAACTACCCGCCAGGCACGGTCCTCCAGCTTGCACTGGAGTTAGAAGCTAAATTCACCAAGAGCGGTATTTCAATGGCGGCTCCACCGGAGCTAGCGCCCCGGCTTCAAAGCCTCCCGCCTATGCTACACATGATAAATTCAGATTCAGTGCCAAGTTATAGTAAAGCTCCATGGGGTCTTTTTGTCCTGCAGCGGGTAACCCGCATCTTCACGGGTATTGCAATTTCGCCGAATCCCTCGTTGAGACAGCGCTCAAGTCGTTACACCTTTCGTGCGGGTCGGAACTTACCCGACAAGGGACTTCGCTACCTTAGGACCGTTATAGTTACGGCCGCCGCTTACCGGGGCTTCAGTTCAGTGCTTTTAAAACACCTCTCCTTAACCTTCCGGCGCTGGGCAGGTATCAGCTCCTATACTTCAGCTTACGCTTTAGCAGAAACCTGTGTTTTTGTTAAACAGTCGCTTGAGCCAATTTTGTGCCACCCTCCGAAGAGGGCACCCCTTTTCCCTAAGTTACGGGGTTAGATTGCCGAGTTCCTTAACGAGGGTTATTTCGATCACCTTGGGACATTTATCCCAGCCTACCAGAGTCGGTTTAAGTACGGTCACTCCTGCTTCAACGACAACGAAGCTTTTCTGGGCAGTATAGGGTGGGCTAAGTCGCCTCGGATTTCTCCTCAACTTCCCACTACAATCAGCTTGACATCCGAGGTGGATTTACCTGCCCCGGCATTGCCTGGTGTAGCGGACGCACCATGTCCACTGGGTGCGCTTAGCTTACCTTGCCGCGTTCCTCCTTTGTCTCTACAGGGGTGGTACGGGAATAATAACCCGTTGTCCATCGCTTACGCCTTACGGCCTCAGCTTAGGGCCGACTAACCCTACGCGGATTAACCTTCCGTAGGAAACCTCAGGTATCCGGTGGGTGTGTTTCTCGCACACCTTGCGTTACTCATGCCGACATTCTCCCTTCCCAACGCTCCACCGTTACTCGCGTAGCGGCTTCGCTGCGATGGGAATGCTCCCCTACCCTTTTCCCTTGCGGGAAAAGCCATAGCTTCGGTGACAGACTTAAGCCCCGTTGAGTTGTCGGCGCAGAATCACTAAACCAGTGAGCTATTACGCATTCTTTAAAGGGTGGCTGCTTCTAAGCCAACCTCCTGGCTGTCTAAGTAATCCTACTTCCTTGCCCACTTA
>JAQTQH010000021.1 GCA_028712355.1 Dehalococcoidales bacterium | reverse complement strand
TACACTAACTTCGAGTTTCATGGGCGCTGCTCCTTTATTGTTGTTTTATCTCTCAATAAAACCTTGAAGGAAAGCGCCCTCTTTTTCAACCCCTCCTACATTTCACACAATAAATGTTACACTACCGAAACTAGACTTTCGTTCTTTGCTGCTGAGTTTTTCGTTCATGGTACTGATTTTGCTACTCGTAACCCTTCTTATGCCAAGGAATGACATCATTGGTATATGTCTTCAGACTCTAGCCGGTCTAATATTCATCATTGACCAAACCTGGGCAAAAGTGATTCAATGCGACTTTTTAGAAAAATTGAAGACTCTACTAAATGAACGGTCTTTTCAGCAATTGATACCCGTTATAGCCATCCCAATTATTAGCCCTTTTATACTTATTATTTATTTCAAATTCGGTACTGATTCAAAGTGGTACAATGTCTTTTTTTCAATATGCATGGCTGTTGCTGTTTCCAGCGGAACATATATCATCCTCATTACTACAATCTCGAAATGGCTGCAAAAAATAAGGAATGTGAATCATTCGATAATCAAGCGTGCACATTCGAATCCCTTTCTTTGGTCGAACTTGATTCTGATAATTTTGTCCTTCATTGCATTTATTGGCGTAATGCTTTTGATGTACCCGTTATCTCAATTATTGACTGGACGTTCTATTTTTGTAGTAATACCATCCGCACTACTCTTAACTGTAATATTGTTTATTTCCTACGGATTTTTACTATCACTCATGTATTTTATTTTTTATGGATTATTGAAATTGGGGATTTTATTAAAAAATCTTTCTAGAATTCCAATTTCAATATGTGAATCCGACAAAACATTTACCCGACGTCTTATTTGGCTTTTTTTAATACTTTTTTGGGCATGGGGCGGTGTATTGCTAATAATCAACTCACTAAATCCAAGTCAATTCTGAAAATGTGGGTTACCCCCTTCCCTCCACTTCTTCCCCTTTTCTCTTATGCGTGCTAGAATGAAACTGTGTTTACAGGCATCGTTGAAGAGATAGGGAAAGTCATTGCCGCGCCGGCGCGCAAACTGGCGGTTGCCGCGCGGGAAATCCTGCCCGGCATGAAACTGGGCAACAGCATCGCGGTCAACGGCGTCTGCCTCACCGTTACTGATTTTGATAATAAGTCCTTCGCCGTAGACGTCATGCCGGAGACTTTGCGCCGCACCAATCTGGGCTTGCTGCGCCCCGGCAGCGCCGTCAACCTGGAGCGGCCCCTGGCGGCGGGCGGGGAGGTGGGGGGGCACTTCGTACAGGGGCATATCGATGATACCGGCAAGCTCGCCGCCGTCATGCCGGAAGGCGAAGCCCTCCTCATGAAATTCGCCGCGCCGCCGGAGGTGCTGCGCTTCACCGTCGCCAAGGGCTTCATCGCCGTTGATGGCGTCAGCCTCACCATCGTGTCAAAGTCCGCCGCCGACTTCACCATTTCGCTGGTCGGCTTCACGCGCACGCACACGATACTGGGCAACCGCAAGGTCGGCGACTTGGTCAACCTGGAAGCTGATGTACTCGGCAAGTACGTGGCGCAGATGATGGCCGAAAAGAAGGGCGGGCTTACCGCCGATTTTCTCAAAGAACACGGATTTATGGTAAACTGACATATAAAGCGTGTCCCCTCTCCCCTTGCGGGAGAGGATTAAGGTGAGGGGATTTTCACTCTCATCCTGGACTTCTCCCATCGAGGGCGAAGGAAATAATAAAGATTGCTTCGC
Source organism: Dehalococcoidales bacterium (assembly GCA_028712355.1). Taxonomy (GTDB): domain Bacteria; phylum Chloroflexota; class Dehalococcoidia; order Dehalococcoidales; family RBG-16-60-22; genus JAQTQH01. The sequence goes on along the minus strand of JAQTQH010000021.1, from coordinate 20,704 downwards.
CTTCCCTTGAGAATGGCTCGCAATGACAATTAGTGAAGGACAATATGGGCATCGTTAATATTACACAGGCAATCGAAGATATTAAAAACGGCAAGTTTGTCATCATCGTGGACGACGAGGACCGCGAGAATGAGGGCGACCTGGCGCTGGCCGCCGAAAAGGTCACCCCCGAAGCCATCAACTTCATGGCGAAACACGGGCGCGGGCTCATCTGCATGCCGGTCACCGGCAAGCGCCTCGACGACCTGAAAATCCCGATGATGGTCGGCGAAAACACGTCAAAATTCAGCACCGCTTTTACCGTCTCCATTGAGGCGAAGCACCGCACGAGCACCGGCATCTCCGCCGCCGACCGCGCCGAGACCATTAAAGCCGTGCTCGACCCCGCCACGAAGCCGGAAGACATCGTGCGGCCCGGGCACACCTTCCCGTTGAGAGCCAAGGAAGGCGGCGTCCTCGCCCGCGCCGGTCATACCGAAGCGATTATCGATTTAGCGCGGCTCGCCGGATTGCAGCCCGCCGGCGTCATCTGTGAAATCCTCAACGACGACGGCTCGATGGCGCGCCTGCCGCAGCTCATGGAGCTTTCCAAGAAGTTCGGCATCAATATCGCCACCATTTCCGACCTGATTGCCTACCGCTACCGCCATGACAAGCTGGTGCACCGCGTCGTCGAAGCGAAGCTGCCGACCACGCACGGCGAGTTTACCTGCATCGCCTACCGCAGCAGCACCGACGCCGATGAGCATCTGGCCCTGACCATGGGCGACCTCTCCACCGATGAGCCGGTGCTGGCGCGCGTGCACAGCCAGTGTCTCACCGGCGAGGTCTTCGGCAGCATGCGCTGTGATTGCGGCGAGCAGATTGCGATGGCGCTGGACATGATTGCCAAAGAAGGCCGGGGCGTGCTGCTCTACATGCGGCAGGAGGGGCGGGGCATCGGCATCCATAACAAGATTAAAGCTTACGCTTTACAGGACAAGGGCTTCGATACCGTCGAGGCCAATCTTGAATTAGGCTTCCCCGCCGATATGCGCGATTACGGCATCGGGGCGCAGATTCTCGCCGATTTGGGTTTGCACAAAATCCGTCTGATGACCAACAATCCCAAAAAGGTCGTCGGGCTGGAGAGCTACGGACTCAAGATTGTGGAAATCGTCCCCCTCGTCACCGAGCCGAACGAATATAACCTGTGCTACCTCAAGACGAAGAAGGAAAAAATGGGGCACCTGCTGGAAATCCCGGATAACCCGAATACGGAGAAGGAGTGAGCGATGAGCAAGCAGTACGAAGGCAACCTGATTGGGAAGGGGCTGAAGTTCGGGGTGGTCGTTTCCCGTTTTAACGAGTTCTTCACCACCAAGCTGCTGGAAGGCGCGAAAGACGCACTGTTGCGGCACGGTGTGCTGGAAGCAGATATCGAAGTCGCCTGGACGCCGGGCTCTTTTGAAATCCCACTGGTCGCCCAGAAGATGGCGGAAACCAAACAATATGATGCAGTCATTTGTCTCGCGGCAATCATCCGGGGCGGGACGCCGCACTTTGAATACATCTCCTCCGAAGTGACCAAGGGTATCGCCAAGGTAAGTCTGGATACCGGGCTGCCGGTGATTTACGGCGTGATTACCACCGAGACGCTGGAGCAGGCGGTGGAGCGCTCCGGTACCAAGGCAGGCAATAAGGGTTTCGACGCCGCAGTGAGCGCCATCGAGATGGCGAACCTGGTCAAAGCTATCGGCAAGAAATAGAGCCTGTTGTTGGGGCGGAGCAACCTAAAATCTGACAACCTGCCATAGTCGGACTTGACCCGACTATCCGGAATTCTCATCTGGATTCACGCATGCGCGGGAGTGACAAATTCAACGAGATTGCCGCGCTTTGCTCGCAATGACCTGTATCAGATGACCCGGTAGACCGCATCACCCTTGCGCACGCGGTCGGGCACCTTGATTCCCACCTCGTCTCCCGGCTTCGCGGCTTCGACATTGGCATTGTTAATCTGCATGGACCCCAACACAAACTCAAGGTCGGTAGTGTGCCCCTTGATATGGAGTTTGTCGCCTTTCTTGATGGGTTTGGTCAGGCTGATACCGGCGACGACGGGGCGGGCAAAAAATTCGCTGATTGTGCCGATGGCTTCCTCAGGCATGGGCTTCCTCCTCTCTTTCCCGATTTGCGTCTGGTTTTGTTCTAGGATTATACCCCCGCGATGAGGAGTAAAGCAACAGGCGGGTAAAAAATAAAAAGAGGGGCTACTACCCCTCTCCATAAGCTGACATAGATATGAATTCTAACTCTCTAACAGGTCCAGTAGTACACTTTTCTCAACGCGCCCGGGAGGACAAATCCCATATTTTTGTAATCGCGAAGGAAAAGGCTTCGTGTCTTTGACATCCCGCACCAGCGCGAGAGGGATACGGTCTGATGCCTCCTGATGTCCGCCGGCACCACTGACAACATACCCTGGTCTCTTCCTATCGTCTTTCGCGAAACTCCCTGAATTCATCATCGCATTGAATACCCTCTTACCGCTCTGGCTGGAGTGTCCGTCTCAACCTCCTATCTCACAGAACGTATAACTATGATATTATGTTAATACACAAAATTCAATGGGATAATGGTACTGGTACCTGACGTCTTACTTTTTCTCAATCTTAGTTGCCGGTATAATTGCAAGACCATTTCGCCACAGGCGGCAGAAAAAGCAATCTTTTGTGTTTGTAATTCGCGCAAAAGTGGGAATCCTGCGGGGGAAGGAAGCGTTCTGGATTCTCTTGTCAAGCCCGGGAGTGAAAGGCATTTAGATTGATTCGTAACTAACGCCCCTCATAATGACGCCGGTAATGAGCAGAACCAACGTTTCCCGCCTTTTGACATACTGCTACCTTAGACATATAATAAAGCTAATTATATCCGGTCTGAAGGTGGCACTTGGCAGAGAAAGATAAGGAAGCCCAGAGTCTGCAACGCGTGATTGAGCGGCTGGACATGTTCGACCAGCGGCTGGACAATATCGATTCCATCGTTTCGGCGGTGGTAGAACGCGTCATGAAGCAATCCGTCATTCTCAACGTGACCTGTTCCCGGTGCGGGCACAGCACGGAAATCGCCATCGTCGGCGTCGCCAAGCCTTCCAGGTAATACCTTTCAACATAAGCCAGTCCCTCTTTCCCATATCCCCCCCGGGGGAATTTTTATTTATAAGACGTAAGGAGCCCGGATGCTTGAATTAGCAATTATTGCGCTGTACTTCCTGCTTATGCTGACCATCGGGCTGGCGAGCCGCCGCGATATCAAAAAGCCGGATGATTTCTTCGTGGCGGACCGCCGCTCCTCGACTCTGCTGGTCACCGGCTCGCTGCTTGCCACAATTATCGGCGGCTCGGCGACGGTAGGCATGGCGGGGCTGGGGTTTACCCGCGGCTTGACCGGAGCATGGTGGCTGCTCTCCGGCACCATCGGGCTGCTGGTACTCGGTATATTCTTCGCCAGGAAAGTCCGGCGCTTTGCTCTTTACACTCTGCCGGAACTCGTCGAAAAGCAGTACGGACGGAACATGGCGCTGGGAACATCCATTCTCATCGTCATTTCCTGGCTGGGAATTATCGCCGCGCAGATTGTCGCCGCCGGTAAAATTTTGAGCATTCTGCAAATCGGCAACCCGGTGCTCTGGATGATAATTTTCACTATTGTCTTCGTCACCTATACCGCCATTGGCGGGCAGTACTCCGTCCTCCGCACGGATATTATCCAGGCTGTGATTATCTTCATCGGTGTTTTAGCCGGTCTGGTGATGGTACTGACGCGGGTCGGCGGCTGGGCAGGGCTATCCGCTGTGCTGCCGGCGGGGCAGTTTGCCTTCCCGGTGAGCGCCCAATTTGGTGGCGCGGACCTGCTGGCAATGCTTTTAATTGTGGGGTTGACCTATGTGGTAGGACCGGACATGTACTCCCGGCTTTTCTGCACCCGCGATGAGAAGAGCGCCCGCACCGTTGCCCTGTGGACGGCAGGGCTGATGATTCCGCTCGCCTTCGCCATCACCATAATCGGAATGGGCGCCGCAGCACTCTTCCCTGCAATCGCCGCGGAGCAAGCTTTCCCCACGATTATCAAGGAGGTCTTTTCCCCGTTAATCGGCAGCATATTCATCGCCGCTTTAATCAGCGCGGTAATGTCATCGGCGGATACCACGCTGCTGAGCGCCAGTACCATTTTCATCGTAGACATCGTCGGCTGGTTCCGCCCGCAGCAGAAGAATATCCTGCCCTACTCCCGGTGGCTCATCGTAATACTGGGCGCTGGTTCGCTGATCATCGCCCTCTCTTTACAGGGCGTCATCAGCGCGATGCTCTTTGCCTACACCATCTACACCTGCGGCGTCATCCTGCCAGTGATTGCCGGGTTCTTCAAAGACCGGCTCAAGGTCACCCCCGCCGGCGGACTGGCGGCACTCATCGGCGGCGGGACGGCGGGACTCCTCAGCAAGATACTGGCGATTAAATACCTCGACCTGGGGGCATTGGGAATAAGCATCGCCTTGCTTTTCGGGGTCAGCCTGCTGGAGAACGCCCTGCGCCACCGGCGCGCGGCGCCCCTCCTTGACAAGCAGGAAAGCTAACGCTGTATGCGGAGATTGCACTCATACACTATGGTTGATATAATGATATTTGTTGAGCAATTCAAATCGAGTAACCGAATTAATGACAACCAGCGAGATAAAAAGAAAGACCCTGCACCGCTAGCAACGGGGGTCTTTCTTTTAGTTAAGGAAAACTGAAATGGCGGCAAAACAGGAACCAAAATCAGACCAGGCAGAAAAACTGGAAATCATAAGGCACTCAGCATCTCACGTCATGGCAGAGGCGGTACAATCCATTTTCCCGAACGCCCGCTTCGCCATCGGCCCTGCTATTGAAGATGGCTTCTACTATGACTTTGAACTGCCCCGCAACCTTACCCCTGAAGACCTGCCGACCATTGAAGCCAAAATGGCGGAAATCATCAAAACCGATGCACCTTTTATTCGCAAAGAAATGAGCAAGGCAGAAGCCCGCAAGCTCTTCCTTAACCAGCCCTACAAGCAGGAACTCCTCGACGATATACCGGACGAAACGGTAAGCATCTACCAGCAGGGCAACTTCGTGGATTTATGCCGCGGGCCGCACGTCAACACCGCCGGAGAAATCAAGGCTTTCAAACTGCTCAGCATCGCCGGGGCTTACTGGCGCGGCGACGAACGAAGACAGATGCTCCAGCGCATCTACGGAGTCGCTTTCGCGGACCATAAGACGCTGGACGAATACCTGCACCGGCTGGAGGAAGCCGCCCGGCGCGACCACCGGAAGATAAACAAGCAACTCAATCTCTATACCGCCCCGGATGAAATCGGCGGTGGATTGATTATTCTCAATCCCAAGGGCGGGCGCATCCGCGTTACCGTCGAGGACTTCTGGCGGCAGGAACATTTCGCCAACGGCTATGAAATTCTTTTCACTCCGCATATCGGGCTGAGCAAGCTGTGGGAAATCAGCGGGCACCTGCAAAACTATAAAGAGAACATGTACTCGCCCATCGATATCGAAGGGCAGGAATATTACCTCAAGCCGATGAACTGCCCATTCCATCTGCTTGCCTACAAATCACAAGCCCGTTCCTACCGCGACTTGCCGCTGCGCTGGGCGGAACTCGGCACCGTCTACCGCTACGAGCGAAGCGGCGTCCTGAACGGACTGCTGCGGGTGCGCGGCTTTACCCAGGACGATGCCCACATCATCTGCACGCCGGAGCAGATTGAGGATGAAATCGCCGAGGTGCTGCGCTTTTCCCTTTACATGCTGAATACCTTTGGATTTGAAAAACGTAATATTTACGTCTCCACCAAGCCTTCCGCGAAAGCCATCGGCGCGAAGGAACAGTGGGAGGCCGCCGAAAACGTCCTGCGGCACGTTCTGGAAACCCGAAAGATGGAATACCATGTCGACGAGGGCGGCGGCGCTTTCTACGGACCAAAAATCGATATCAAAGTTGAAGACGCCCTTGGCCGGGAATGGCAGCTGACGACCATCCAGTTCGATTTTAACCTGCCGGAGCGATTCGACATCTCCTATACCGGCGCCGACGGTAAAGAACACCGGCCATATATGGTGCATCGTGCCCTTCTGGGAGCATGGGAACGGTTCTTCGGGCTGTTGATCGAGCACTACGCGGGGGCTTTCCCTGTCTGGCTGGCGCCGGTGCAGGTCAAGATTATCCCGGTCGCCGACCGTCACCTGGAGTATGCCAATGAACTTGCCAGGATACTCCGTCCGGAGATGATACGCGTGGAAGTAGATTCCCGTTCCGAGCGCGTCAACCTGAAAATCCGCCAGGCGCAGCTGGAGAAAGTGCCTTATATGCTCATCATCGGCGATAAAGAGATTGCCGCCAAGACTGTTTCAACGCGATTGCGCAGCGGCGAACAGCTTAACGACCAGCCGCTGGCCCATTTTATTGAGAGCGTCAAAAAGGCGATTGCCAGCCGGGCAGTTAATTAGTAAAATATGATATTGAACTGTCTGCCAAGCTCGCAATGACCGCTTCCCGATTTGATTCGGAGCACAGAATGTGGTATAGTTTTTCCTCGTGAAGACCTGTGCTTAAAGGAGGTATGTAAGCACTATAGTCAAGGAACTTCGCATCAACGAAAGAATCATCGCCAGAGAGGTTCGCCTGGTTGGCGACAAGGGAGAGCAACTGGGGGTAATGCCTCTTTATCAGGCTCGAGAAATCGCCAAGTCGCAGGGAATTGACCTGGTGGAGGTAGCTCCGACATCCGTCCCGCCCGTATGCCGTCTTATGGACTATGGGAGATTCAAGTACCAGCAGACTAAAAAGGAGCGTGAAGCTAAAAAAGGACAAAAAATCGCTGCCCTGCGCGAAGTAAGGGTGCGCCCCAAAATCGGCGACCATGACTTCGAGGCTAAAGCCAGGACAGCACGAAAGCTGTTGACCGGCGGCGACAAAGTAAAGGTTACGGTACTTTTCCGCGGGCGGGAAAATACCCATCCCGAACTGGGCTGGAAACTGCTCCAACGGATGGCCGAACTGCTCAAAGATATCTCCGCTCCGGAAATACAGCCTATAATGGAAGGCCGCAGAATGTATATCGTGCTAATCCCTGCGGCACAAAAACCCAAACCGAAAGAAGAAGTAAAGGAAATACAAAATGCCCAAACTCAAAACGCATAAGGGAGCCAAGAGCCGCTTTACGATGACGGGGACCGGGAAAATCATGCGTACAAAGGGCCCCAAGAGCCATCTGCGCCGAAACAAGGCAAAGAGAGTGCGCGGACTTTTTGATGAGAAAATCCCCCTTAACGCTTCCGATAAGAAGCGGATAAGCCGGCTGATTCCCTATGGTATCAAGTAAACAAACAGGAGTAGTAACGTGCCAAGAGTAAAAAGGGGTGTGGCGTCACACTATCGACATAAAAAGGTCTTAGCCCTCACCAAAGGGCATCAGGGAGTACGGCATCGCCTGTTCAAGCGCGCCCATGAATCCATGCTCCATGCCCTGAGCTATGCCTACATTCATCGCCGCGAGCGCAAGGGCGACATGCGGCGTCTCTGGATTGCCCGTATCAATGCCGGCAGCCGCGCCAACGGCATGATTTACAGCGAATTCATGGAAGGTCTGAAAAAGGCGGGCGTTATCATTAATCGTAAGATGCTGGCAGACATGGCAGTCAAAGAACCAGCGGCATTCGCCAACCTGGTTACCATCGCTAAAGGACAAATACCCGAAGCCAGAATACCTGAATAGCCTTGGTTTCTGCATAATTCCCGTTACGGAAAAAAGATGCTTAAACAGCTTGATGAGATGAAAGCGAATGCCCTCCAGGTGCTGGAGGGCATTACTCACATTAAGGACCTCGAAGCCTGGCGCGTGCATTACCTGGGCAAGAAGAGCCCGCTCACCGCCATCCTGCGCGGACTGGCAGAGCTACCCATCGAGGAAAGAAAAGCCGCCGGCAGCCGCGCCAACGAGACGAAGAGGCTGCTTGAGGAAAGTTTTTTAAGCAAGGAGCAAAAGCTCCGCGAAGCTGCTTTAATTAGCCAGGCGCAGCAGGAGGCCATTGATATTACCCTGCCCGGTCGCCCCTTGCCCGCCGGTCATCTTCACCCGCTCACCCAGACCCTCGCAGAAATTTGTGATATTTTCCAATCAATGGGCTTTCAGGTCGCCACCGGTCCCGAGGTGGAGTGGGACTATTATAACTTTGAAGCGCTGAACATTCCTGCGGAACACCCGGCGCGGGACACCATGTCGTCCTCCTGGGTGGATGCCCTGGATGATAAAGGTAAGCGAAGCATGCTGTTGCGCACGCACACAACATCGGTCAGCGCGCGCTCGGCAGCCAGCAGGAAACCGCCTATCCGCGTTATCGAGCCGGGCAAGGTCTACCGCTACGAAGCCAGCGATGCCACCCACGTGCCCATGTTCCACCAGGTCGACGGGCTTGCCGTGGACCGGGGAATCACGATGGCTGACCTCAAGGGCACGCTTTACGAGTTCGCCCGCCGGTTCTTCGGTCCGGAGCGCAATGTGCGTTTCCGCGTTGATTTCTTCCCGTTCGTCGAGCCGGGCGTGGAAATGGCGATTGAGTGCCTCGCCTGCCACGGCAGCGGCTGCCGCCTGTGTAAAAGCTCCGGCTGGATTGAGGTCGCCGGCGCCGGCATGACCCACCCGAAGGTGCTGGAGCGCGGCGGCATCGACCCCGAGGTGTACAGCAGCTTTGCCTTCGGCTTTGGCGTCGACCGGTTGCCCATGCTGCGCTACGGCATCGATGATGTGCGCCTGTTCTACGGCAACGACTTGCGCTTCTTGAGGCAATTTTAAAATTTTTGTATACTCCGCTCGCACTGAGACTGTCGAAGGATATTCTCAACATGAACGGTAAATAAACAACACAAAAACAATATGAAAATACCGCTGAGCTGGCTAAAAGAATACGTCCCCCTCACCCTGCCCGTCTCCGAGCTTGCCCAAAAGCTGACGCTGGCGGGCTTCGAGGTGGAAGACATCCAGACCACCGGCGGGAACTGGCAAAACATCGTCATCGGGCAAATCACCGCGATCAATCCCCACCCCAACGCCGACCGCCTCCGCCTGGCGACGGTGGACTACAGCACGGGGCAAGAGACAGTGGTCTGCGGTGCTCCTAATCTCACGGTGGGTGATAAGATAGCCTTCGCCAAACTTGGTGCGGAACTAACCGACCCCCATACCGGGCAGAAGGTCAAGCTCAAGACCGCCAAAATCCGCGGCGTGGCTTCCAGCGGCATGGTCGTCTCGGAGAAAGAGCTGGGTATTTCCGAAAACCACGAGGGCATCATGGTGCTGCCGCCGGACGCCCCGCTGGGCACGGCGCTGGCGGACTACCTCGGCGAGACTGTCTTCGATGTTGCCGTTACCCCCAACCGCCCCGACGGTCTCTCCGTAATCGGCATCGCCCATGAGATTGCCGCGCTGACCGGCCAGAAAGTGAATATACCAGAAGTTGCCTATGCCGAGACTCAACCATTGATAAACGGACAGGTCTCCGTGGAGATTAGCGACGTTGATTTATGTCCGCGCTACTGTGCCACCCTCATTACCGGAGTCAAAATCGCCCCCTCGCCGAAGTGGCTGCAGGACAGGCTGATTGCCTGCGGGGCGCGCCCTATCAATAATATCGTGGATATTACCAACTACGTCATGCTGGAATACGGCCAGCCCATGCACTCCTTCGATTACGATAGAATCCGCCAGAAGAAAATCATCGTGCGCCGCGCCCGTGACGGCGAGTCCATCATCGCGCTGGACGGGACGGAGTGCAAGCTCACTGCGGAAAATCTCATGATTGCCGATGCCGAGCGCACCGTGGGAGTGGCGGGTGTGATGGGCGGCGCCAACAGCGAAGTCACCGAAGGCACCACCACCATCCTGCTGGAAGCCGCCAGCTTCAAGCCGGCCAGCATCTATTACACCAGCCGCAAGCTCAACCTGCTCAGTGAAGCCTCGATGCGCTACGAGCGGGGCATCCGCGCCGAACTGACCCTGCCCGCCCTGAAACATGCCACCCAACTTATCGCCGAACTGGGCGGCGGCAAAGTGGCACAGGGCATCATCGATGTTTACCCGGGCAAAAAAGAAGCCCTGCCGATTAAACTGACGGCAGGTAAGGTAAATCGCACCCTGGCGCTCGACCTCAGTGTAGAGCAAATTACCAATGCTTTGACCGCGTTGGGCTTTGAATGCCGCGCTACCGGCGAAAAGGAGCTTGCGATAACCGTCCCCTACTGGCGCAGCGACATCAAGCAAGCCATCGACCTGGTGGAAGAAGTGGCGCGCGTTATCGGCTATGACAACATTCCACTCACGATGTTGAGCGAGCCTATCCCGCGCCAGGACCCCAATCCGCAGCTCAGTCTGAAGCGGAAAGTCCGGCAGGCACTGGCGGGCTACGGCTTCCAGGAAATTATCTCCTTCTCCCTGACCAGCAAAGACTTGCTGGACAAGCTGATGCCGGAGCCGCATAAAATGGAACCGGCACCGCTGCGGCTGGTCAATCCCATGACCGCCGATTTGGAATACCTGCGCCCCAATCTGCGGGCGAACCTGCTCACGACATTTACCGCCAACCGGCGCCACGAAGAGGACGGTATCAGGTTGTTCGAAATCGGCGCGGTCTATGTACCGCGACCCCAGAATCTGCCGGATGAGGCGGAGACGCTGTGCGGGCTACTCTGCGGCGCGCGGAATGATAAATCGTGGATGACCACCACGGAAACCATCGACTTCTTCGATGCCAAAGGCGCGGTGGAAAGTCTACTCAAACAACTTGGCGCCGGCGCCCAGTTTGTCCCGTCCAGAGACGAATCGCTGCACCCGGCCAAACAGGCGGCGATTACGGTCAACAATGTTACGGTGGGCATCGTCGGGGAACTGCACCCCAGGGTTGCCGTCAACTTTGAGATTGGCGAACCATGCTACCTGTTTGAGCTCAAGCTGGCGGACCTGCTGCCCTTCGCCACCGCCGTAAAGTTTTATCAACCGGTAGCCCGCTTCCCCGCCGTGGCGCGGGACATTGCGCTGGTCGTGGACTACAACGTAACTCACCAGAAGATTCTGGATATTATCAAAAGCTTCAAGCTGGTCAGCGAGGTCAGTCTCTTTGATGTCTACTCCGGCAAGCAGGTTGCCGAGGGCAAAAAGTCGCTGGCCTACCGCATCGTCTATCTGTCCACGGAGCACACCCTGACCGACGATGAAGTGGACAAAGTCCAGCAGCACATTCTGGACCGGCTGGCAAAGGAAGCCGGCGCGACGCTGCGCGGCTAACTCTTATCTATCATTGCGGGTAGTCATGACGACGCAGAAATCTCTTTGTCTTATGGAAGATTGATTCCCATCCTTCCGCTGTAATGATGAGCCGGCAATGACAGTGTATTGTGTTATAATCATAATGGAATCAACTGGAGGTAAGCGCACTGGAAGGTATCGAAATCGCCCGTATTGCCGTCGCGGCGGCTGATGAAAAACAAGCCAGCAATATCGTCCTGCTGGACGCCCGCACGGTGTGCGGTTTTGCGGATTACTTCGTGCTCTGCACCGGCGAATCGGAGCGCCAGCTCCACGCCATCCTCGATGAAATCGCCCATGCGCTGAAAAAATCCGGCGTTATGCCGCATCACACCGAGGGCAGCGCGGACTCCGGCTGGGTGCTGCTCGATTACGGAGATGTTATCATCCACGTCTTCGCACCGGAAGAGCGGGAATACTACCAGCTGGACCGCCTCTGGAGTAACTCCAGTCCGGTGCTGCGCATTCAGTAATTCGTCCGCTCGTTGGACCCTTCGACAGGATCAGGACGAGCAGAATTGGCTGCTCTTACCCGCAGATTTCTTTTTTACTGAAGAAGAGAGATATTTCCTTGGCGGCGTTTTCCGGCGAGTCCGAGGCATGGGTGGCGTTGCGCTGGATGTCCATGCCGAAATCGCGGCGGATGGTCCCCTGTTCCGCCTTCCTGGGGTCGGTGGCGCCCATGAGCTTGCGGATGCGCTCCACGGCACCTTCGCCTTCCAGGACCATGGCAACAATAGGTCCCGAGATGATGTAGTCCACCAGCTCGTTGAAAAAAGGCTTTTCCTTATGGATGGCGTAATGCCGCCCGGCAAGGGCTTTGTCCATCTGCAGCATCTTGAGCGCAATCAGCTTTAAGCCCGCTTGTTCTAACCGCGCGATAATGGCTCCGGAGAGGTTTCGCGCCGTGGCATCCGGCTTGACCAGTACCAGAGAACGTTCTGTCATTTTATACTCCTATTTTTGTTAAACAGCTTTTCTAAATCCTGTACCGTGGCTTCCGCCAGCGTTCCGACCACCAGGTCGGCTTCCTGGAGGCTTTCCCGGGGATGGGTGGTAGTTAAGGCAACGCATTTCATGCCCCCGCGCCTAGCGCCCTTGACACCGGCAACCGCGTCTTCAAAGACGACGCAGTTCTCCGGCTTGACGCCGAGCTTCTCCGCCGCCAGCAGGTAGCATTGCGGGCTGGGTTTGCCCTCTTTGACTTCCCGTCCGAAGACAATAGCGTGGAACAAATCATAAATACCCAGTGACTCCAAAATGAGGCGTATGTTTTCCGGGGGAGAGGAAGAGGCGATTGCCATTGTGACGCCATGCTCGCGGAGCGCATGCATCATTTCGATTGCGCCGGGCAGGGGTCGGACATTGCCGGCGACATGGGAGCGGAAATACTCCTCTTTTTCCCGTATTATAGTCTCCAGGTCTTCGGGAGTCACCTTGGGAATCGTATCGCGGATAATGGTATCGTTCCGCTGGCCGAAGTGATGCTTAAAGTCCTCGGCAGTAAAGAAGGCGCCCCGCCGGTGAAAGACGTTCTGCCAGGAGGCGAAGTGGTATTGCGCGGTATCGGCAATGACGCCGTCCATGTCCCAGATGGCAGCGCGGAGTTTACCTTTGGTCATTTTGGGATAACGCTCCGTTCTTTTTCGCTGGCTTGCCGACGACGAACTGTTTGGCCCGGGCGGTCGCCATCAAAGTGCCGTCCGCCATCGTGAGGCTCGCCTCGGTCTCAATAAGCTTGCGGGTCTGGCGGGTTATCGTACCGGTAATAATGTAGCTCGCGTCAATCGGGGCAGGCCGCTTGATTTCCACTTCCATCCTGGCGGTGAGACAATCCGCACCGGTAAAATGGGCGGCACAGCTCATCGCTTCGTCCAGCAGGCAGGCGATAATACCACCGTGCAGGATGCCGGGCCAGCCCTGATGGAGCCGATCCGGAGTATACTGCGTACTGACGCCGCCGTCGTCGCGTTGAAAGTCCAGCTTCAGCCCGATGGTGTTTTTCTTGCCGCAACCGAAGCACAAGCCATCGCGCAGGTCTAAATCAAGGTTTACCTGGGGGAAATTGACCATCGATTACCTTTCAAAATGATGCCATCCCGTATAGGGAAGGATAACCGGCTTACCGTCTTCGTCGAGCAGGTTTACCTCGCCCGCCTTGCCCGCCGTGATTTCACCAATCACAGTCACCGGGCAGGACAGCAATTTACTTACTCTATCGATAATCTTTTTAGGGGCGGTAAATAGCAGTTCGTAGTCCTCGCCGCCGGACAGTGCCATTTCCCCTGCTTTTTTAGGGAAGTTTCTCTGCACAGCAGGGTTAACCGGCACCCGCGCAACTTCGATGCGGGCGCTGATGCCGCTCGCCCGACAAATGCGCCCAAGGTCGCTCGCCAGCCCATCGCTGATATCGATGGCGGTCTTCACGCCGTTTTTTACCAGGAGCTGCCCTTCGGTAATGCGCGGACGGGGACGCTGGAAGCGGTCTCTCAGTATTGTATTATCTTCCGGCGGCAGCCGGCGGTTTTCCGTGAGCATTTTAAAGCCACCCGCCGCCCCACCCAAATCGCCGGTCACGGCAATCATTTCACCGGGCCGGGCGGTCGAACGGGTGAGGATATCTTTTCCAGCCGCCATGCCGAAAACGGTCACGGAAATCATGAGCAACGGGGCACAATCGGTATCCCCGCCGATGATGCGGACATCGTGCTGCTGTGCCATTTCCAGCATGCCGCGGTAAAGCGCCGCTGCCTGCTCCACCTCGGTATCGCGGGGCAACGCCAGCGCCGCGAGCACATAGCGGGGTACGCCGCCCATCGCGGCAATATCACTCAGATTGACCGCCAGCGCCTTCCAGCCCAGGTCCGCCCAGTTGAGGTTTTCCATAGTGAAATGGACGTTCTGGATGAGGGAATCCACCGTAGCCAGCTGGATGGCATCTCCGCCGCGCCAGGCGGCAGTATCGTCGCCGATGCCGATGATAAGGTTGTTATCGCCGGGAGCGGAAGCTATTTTCGCCAGATGGTCGATGAGCTTTATCTCGCCCAGTTCGATGATTTTCATCGTTAAAAATTATAACATGCGCAAAGCTGGTGCAACAAATTTTAACAAAATTTTTAACGCGGTTTTCAGTATTAAGGCAGAGGGGCAGAGCGATGGCGATTAAAACAATAATCGTGCCTCAAATCAATATGGTCATGGCTTTCGAAGAGTCCGGCAAACAGGTGCCGGAGTATCAGGAGCGATACGATGAAGTTAGGCTGAGCATTCTTACAGAAGCATCTCCCGAAGCTGTTTTTCAGCACTGGTACAATGGTATGCGCTCAGCCAGCCGATACTTCAACAAAAACGGTAACCCTACATCATCACGAGAAGAAGGGTACCCGCCACGCAGGCGGCGGTGCCCATGAGAAGTCGCAAGGTCGCTTTCTCTTTGAGGAAGATTGCCGAAAGTATAAGCACAAACACCGGCGTCCACGAGACGAGGTTGGCAGTGGTCGCCAACCCCGCGATGTCCAGGGCATAAAGCTCGAGCAACATAGAGAAACCGTAGATCAGGAGACCATTGGCGGCAATGAGCAGGAGGCTGTTGCGCCCGTACTGGCTGAAGTGCAAGGCTTTTCGCCCGTCCTGTAGCAGCATCATGCTGCCGAGCACAATCCCGGCAACCGTGACATTGATGGAGTTGGCAATCATGGGATCGACCTCAGCGAGGACGAACTTCATGAACACATAGTATATCGACCAGAGGAAGCCGACAAAAATTGCCAGCGGAAGCCACTTTTTCAGGCCATCCCTGGTAGTCGGCGAGGCTGAACCTTTCGAGGACAGCGCTAGATAAACGCCGCTTATAATCAGGATAGATGCCAGCGCAGTAGCCCAGGTCACCTTTTCCTGGAAGAACATCGCCCCACCGATAGTCGTGAAAAGGACGCGTGTTCCGGTGATGACGGGAAACGCCTGGGAGACCGGCGCCAGGCTGAGCACTTTAATATAAAAGGCATCGCCGATTGTAATGCCGGTAATTGCGGCTCCCAGCGTCATGAAGAGAAACCGGAGGGGAATTTGCAGGTACTGCTCGCCTTTACCCAGGATAAAGCACATCAATATCAGAAAAACGCCGCCGACTAGGCTGCGGAAAGTCTGGATGAAAAGGAATTTGACCCGCGTAGTGAGAAACTTGGAAAGGATAGCGCCGATGCCGACCGCCAGGGCGGAACTGAGCGCCAGGAGCTCGCCGACGAACATAGGATTAGCCCTCCCTGATTCAAAAGGTCTGCTAAATAAGACGGATGGTATTGCTCACATAATACGGATTAAACGGGTAAATGTCAAAACGGACAATCCTCGCCAGGGAACCGGGGGAACTATCAAAGTGACTATCAGCATCTTATATGCCATCAGGGATAACTGCGGGTAACAATTTACTTGATTCAATCGTCGAGCCGGATTCGCCGGAGCCTGTTGCCCTTCCGAGAAAAAGGTCTACCGCAACTCCGTTCATGACTTCCGGTATTACCAGCGCAATAAGATAACCGCCGACTGGCGCAGGTGCCTTCACGCCGCCGTCACGGCGGATTGTCCTTCCTGCATGCGTGATCTTAATGGCTGGCCGGTGGAGTATCAGAAACTGGCGGATGACCTCACCATCAAGGTCAGCGTTTTCCCGTAATGTCCTTATCTACCTGTAAAAGCCGCCCCAGGAGCAGTTTTAGACACTTTAAATGTGGCGCTGGCGAAGAAGCCATACTGGTAGCAATCAAAGAACAGCCCGACCTTATTATCATGGATATCCAGCTTCCCAGGACGGCCAGCACAGATGTGGCGCGCCGGTTCCGGCAGTTGCCAGAATTCGCCAATACGCCTATAATTGCTCTGACGGCACATGCCATCAAAGGTAACGGGGCAAGATTCGATGTAGTTATGCCGGGTATGGACGGCTGGCAGACCTGCAACCCCAACCGTGATGTTTCCGATGCACCCATCATCATGCTGACCGGGGAAAAGAATCCGGAGAAGATACCATTCGTGGGCTGGAGGCCGGTGCCAATGAGTATATTTTCACCGAGTCCGGCATGGAATATTATTTCTACAAGGTTGATTGAATAAACGAGGACATGACTAAAACAGACTTTGTAAAAGCCAACCCCTATTTCTCAGGGCTGAGTACCGCCGAACTCAACGCGGTAGTGCCGTTATTCTTTGAAAAGACCGCCGAGCGCGGCGATATGCTCCTTTTGGAAGGGGAACCGTCCCGCGTGCTCTACTTCGTCATTTCGGGAGTTGTGAAGGTCTACAAAACATCTGCTGAAGGTAGGGATCAGATTCTTTATCTGGTCCGTCCAGGCGGCTCTTTTATCGATGTGCCGGTCTCCGGCGAAGGGACTAATCTCGCCAGCGCCGAGGCGATAACACCGCTGTCACTTTACGCCATTAAAAAGGATGATTTCATCAAAATTTTCCAGATTTATCCCCAGGTGGCGCGGAATGCGGTAAATGTACTCTCTCGAATAGTATATGACATGGTGGCACTGGTAGAAGCCCTGTCGTTTCACGACGTCAATGGGCGAGTCGCCCGGGTACTGCTGGAAAACGCGGAGGACACCGGGCATGGACTGCGGCTGACTCAGCAGGAAATGGCGGCGATGGCAGGCACAGTGCGTGAGCTTGTCGGCAGGTCATTGCGCACCATGGAGACGGAAAAAATTATCCGCCTTGACCATCACCGCATCATCATTACCAATAAAAAGGCGCTGCAGTCTCTTGCGGGGCAAGAGACATGAGACAAAGGTCACGGACGATAGCCGGGTCCGGGGTTTATAATAAAATAGTTCGGGTTAGAAAATGGGTGAATTTCCGGTAATCAACAAGAAAAAGTGCAACGGTTGCGGGCTATGCGTTGACATCTGCACCTGCCACGGCCTGATTATGGTGGGCAGTGTGGTTGAGATTGTGCCGACAGTAGAGTGCGACTGGTGTACCAAGTGCGAAGCAATCTGCCCTGCGGGCGCGATTAGCTGTTCTTACGAAATCATTATAGAAGGCTGATTATTTGACCCGCGGCGCTTTCTGCTGGCCGGTCCTTGTGAGCGGCTCCTGCGGTTCTCTGCGTAAATTCATCCTCCGTGAAACCATCCGCATTCCCTGACAATATTTTCGCCGTTGTCCTTTCCTTTTTGCTTTTCCAGCGTTTCCTTTATTATCAGGGCTTCTTACTGAGATAAAAGTCGCATACAAGAAGAGCCTTGCATAATAGAATTATATTGAATTCAGCGAACAGGAGGTGTGTGATGAGAACGAAGGTTAGAGATCTTAAGTCACTTCATTATGAAACTGAATATGGAGATAGAAATTACTGCCCTCATTACTGGGTGATTCAGGAAGCCAACGGTCATACCAGCACGGGTACCTGTAAGATATGCGGCACCACCCGTGAATTTTTTAACTCAATGCCAGAATGGTCGCCATTCGGCGAGATGGCGAAAACCAGGGATCATGATTCGGTAGCCCAGCGTGACGCCAACGAAAGGAATTAAGCGGGAGTTATCCTGATGGTGAAGATTTATACCACGCCAACTTGCGGTTATTGCCAGATGGCGAAGCGTTTCCTCGCCGAACGCGGCGTGGCATATGAAGAGTACGATGTTTCGCATGACCCGACCGCTGCCGATGAAATGGTGCGCCTTACGGGTCAGATGGGAGTGCCGGTTATTATGGTGGATGATGAGGTGGTCATTGGTTTCGACCGGCAGAGGTTGGAGGGGCTGCTCGCCCGGGGTAGTGGTGGAGGCAGCCAGCGCCCGCGTTTCGGGTTGAAGGTGGCGGATGCGGTGAGAGTGGCGGAGAGATTCGGCGTAACCCCGGTCTCCGGTGCGGTGGTGGGGGCGGTTGCCTCAGGGTCGGCAGGTGAGCAGTCCGGACTGAGGATTGGTGATGTCATCATCGAGGTAAACACGAGGCGCATCACCAATGCCGAGGAACTGGAGCGGGCGCTGGCTGGTTTAACGACGGGAAGCTGGGTGAGCCTGGTGTTCCTTAGAGACAACCAGAAACGCAAATCTGAAGTGAAAGTCTAAGCGCTTCTCGCGGATAGTACACTTTCTCCTTATGCCCCTCTTACCAGTAAGGGGGGCTTTGGTTTATTACGAAACCATTCCTGAAGAGAAAACAAAGTAATTCCAATTCGTTGCCATTCTCGGGCTTGGCCGGATAATCCATCTGTCTCTCTCCTGCCGTCATTCCCGCCTTCGCAGGGATGACAGTTTAAAGAATTGCTTCGTCGCGGAACTCACACTGAGCGAAGCGAATGTGCTCTTCGCAACAACACCAAAACCCCTATTCTTTGCTTATTTTGATTTTCTGTTATAATGTATAAGGAAACATTTGTTTTCCTTGCGGAGTTGAGATGGGAATCAGTTGGAAACGGAATGTCTTCTTATATCTTGCGCTGATGCTGGCGGCAATCGCGATTTTCTCGTATATGATGCAGCCCGCGGGCAAGCCGGAGGAAGTCCCGCTGAGCCAGGTCATCGCCATGTCCCAGAACAAAGAAATCACCCGTATCGAGGTGGATGATACCGTCCTGAATATCACCACAACGACCGGTACCAAGCTGCGCTCTTTCAAAGAGACCGGCACCAGCATCTATGATGTGCAAGACCTCGTTCTGACCGGAGTGATTGTAGAAGTTAAGGGAACCACCGGCATCAACTGGGGCAGCCTGCTCATCAACCTGCTGCCGCTGGCGATTTTCGGTTTCCTGCTCTACTTCCTCTTCCGCCAGGCGCGCGGCGCCAACAACCAGGCGATGAGCTTCGGGCGCAGCCGCGCCCGCCTCTTCCAGGCAAACCGCGTCACCGTAACCTTCGATGACGTTGCCGGTGTCGAGGAGTCCAAGGCAGATTTACAGGAAGTTGTCGAATTTCTTAAGTCGCGGGAAAAGTTCCAGGCGCTGGGGGCGCGTATCCCCCGTGGAGTTCTGCTCATCGGACCGCCGGGCACGGGCAAGACCCTGCTGGCGAGGGCAGTCGCCGGGGAAGCCGGAGTGCCCTTCTTTTCCATCAGCGGCAGTGAGTTCGTGGAGATGTTCGTCGGCGTGGGCGCTTCCCGCGTGCGCGACCTGTTTGAACAGAGCAAGCGCAATGCGCCTGCTATTATCTTTATTGATGAAATCGATGCCGTGGGACGGCAGCGCGGGGCGGGACTGGGCGGCAGCCACGATGAACGCGAGCAGACCCTCAACCAGATTCTCGTCGAAATGGACGGCTTCGATACCAATACCAGTGTAATTGTTATGGCGGCGACCAACCGCCCGGACATCCTCGACCCGGCGCTTCTGCGCCCCGGCCGCTTTGACCGCCGCGTAATCCTCGATAGACCGGATATCAACGGCCGGACGGCGATTCTCAAGGTGCATTGCAAAGGCAAACCGCTCGCGGAGGACGTCAACCTGGAAACTCTGGCGAAAGGCACGGTGGGCTTCAGTGGCGCCGACCTGGCTAATCTGGTCAACGAAGCGGCGATACTTTCGGCACGGCGCAACAAAAAGAGCATCGGCATGGACGAGTTTAACGAATCGGTCGACCGTGTGATTGCCGGTCCGGAACGGAAGAGCCGCAAAATCCACGTCAAAGAAAAAGAGACCATTGCCTACCACGAAGCAGGCCACGCCCTGGTGGCCCGAATATTGCCGAATGCCGACCCGGTGCACAAAATCTCCATCGTCGCCCGCGGGATGATGGGCGGCTATACCAAGCAGTTACCCACGGAAGACCGGTATCTCGCCTCCCGCTCGGAATTCAAAGACAAGCTCGTTACCCTGATGGGCGGACGCTGTGCGGAAGAACTCATGTTCGCCGAAATCAGCACGGGAGCGGCGCAGGATATCAAGGAAGCCACCAGCCTCGCGCGGCGCATGGTGACCGATTTCGGCATGAGCGATAAGCTGGGCCCCCGCACCTTCGGCGACAAGCAAGAAATGGTCTTCCTGGGGCGGGAAATCTCCGAACAGAAGGACTATGGTGACAAGATAGCCAATATTATTGATGACGAAATCAACAAGCTCATCACCGATGCTCGCGAAGCAGCTTTCAAGATACTGACGGAAAATAAAGAGAAGCTGAAATCGCTCGCGGAAAAGCTGATTGCCAAAGAGACCCTCGAAGGACCTGAACTCGAAGCGGCCTTCGGCGAGGTCGGCGCCCCCAAAGCCCCACCGCCAGTCAAGCCGACGACTACCCCGGCACCCGTAGAGCCGAAGGTGCAAACTGAGCCGGCAGAGACCCCCAAGAAGGCTCCGACAGTACCCAAGCTCGTGCCCGA
>JAQTQH010000020.1 GCA_028712355.1 Dehalococcoidales bacterium | reverse complement strand
CGGCGATTTCTGCTTCCGGCATGAACCCCTTGTGATAGCCTAGAGAGCTGAGCCCGACTTCAATCATCCCGGCGGATACTGATTTGAAGATATCCAAATCAGGGCAGAGTGCTTGCGGTGGATGTACAGTAATTGCCAGTCTGCCACCGGAAGCTTCCTCAATCTCTTTTGCCCAGGGTTCATAGAGTTGCTTTACGAACATACTGCCGGGAGCGCAGATTTGTTCCATTTTCCATTTTATTACCGTAGCAGCTGGAGTAGCGGCAGGTTTAGTAGTTGCCGGAGTGGTTGCGCCGGGTGTGGTTGTGGCCGGTTTCGTTGCCGCGGGAGTTGTGGCGGCAGGCGTAGTAGCCGCCGGAGTAGTCGGCGCCGCCGGTTTGGCGCAGGCAGAAAGGACCAGAGTCAGTGTAAGTACCAGGATTAAACAAATACTTCCTGCGGTTGCACATATTTTTTTGCCAGTCATTCAGTCCTCCTCATTATTAGCATTATCATCCGATGACACCATACAACTCATATTTGTTTACTGGGAATACCCCCCACCTCCTTCATCAGTGATTACGAATTCAAACGAAATTGTATAATTTTAGCCCTTGGAAGCGCAATTTGTCAATTGATGCCGGAGTAAATTTCAATTTTTTGATTTCAAGCTCATTTTCAAATTTTTCAATTGCTCACCGGCGGCGCTCTTTTTGTAGTAATCATCAAGTGCGTAGCAGCCGGCAAACAGGCCGTTGCGGTAAGCGGTAACGCAATCACTGCAGGTGAGGCATAAACGCCGGCGGTCGATTGGCTTACCTGTGAGAATATCTGACGCAATTTCCGGATAGCATAACACCAGCCGTCCGATTCCGGCAATATCCGCTTTGCCCTGGCTTACCACGCCCTGGGCCACATTCGGCATCCATTGGTGCAAGTAGGAGTAACCGCAGCCGACATAGGTAAAGCCCGGCCGCAGACGCTTCAAATCGGCGGTGACGTCTATTAAACGGGCGACACTAACGAGCGGGTCTTCCGGGTTCCCATAGACATCGCAGGCAGGTATCGCCGATGGGCGCAAAAGGTGTACATTGTAGCTAGCTCCTACCGAAACGCTGACCAGATTTATTCCCAGTTTTTTCAGCAGGTCGAGAAACGCCACCGGTTCAGTTAAATCAATCCCCAGTCCGGTACCGTCCCCGCCGAAAGCATAAGGGTATTTACCGCTAAAAGGCATGGGCTCTCCCCTGCCCTCTTTCCCGGGTTGAAATGGCACAAAATCTGTCGCGCTGAAGCGGATGGCGATATCAAGTCCGGAAGTACGGGCGCGGATTCCGGAAACGATTTCCCGTAAAAAGCGAGTACGGTTTTCCAGACTGCCGCCGTAGCGGCCAGGGCGGTCGACGGCACTCAGCAGTTCATGACCGATAAAGCCGTGACAACTCTTTATGTCAACAAAATCGAACCCGGCTTTTTTCGCCAGTACCGATGCCTTGATAAAATCTTCCGCGATGCCGGTGATTTCAGCATCGGTCAAAACTGGATAATCTGCCGGGATACCGGCACGGGCGTCCAGCAGCGGATGGTGATAGACAATTTTCGGTTCGTTACGCTTCTGGTCGTGCGGATAGGCTACCCGTCCTGTATGGGTGAGTTGAATCCCTATTAACAGATCGGCACTGGTACCGTAACTTTTTTGGTGCGCCTTCACAGTCGCTTCGCGCAGCTTTGCCATATCATCGACCGTAGAATCAAGCATCATGAACTGGTGAGGATTACCCCGCCCATCCGGCCGTATGGCGGTAGCTTCTCCCCAGATGAGCTTTGCGCCGCTCATGCCGAAACGTTGCCAGCGCCTGGTGCTGACATCGGTGGGCTTGCCATCGGTCGTCCCGTCAAATCCCTCCATCGGCAGTACGGCGAAGGAGTTGCCTGCTTTTCGCCCGTTAATCAGACGTGCCTGTGCCAGCGGAGAATCAGGACCGGAGCGGACATTTTCGTCAAAAGGAAGGGATATCCCGAGGGAAACGAGGTAATCTTTAAACTCAACGGCTGTTTTCAGGGTTGCTATCTTCTTAGACATGGCATTATTGTAGCTTGGTAGCTATTATAATGCAAGTTGGAACTATGCCAGAAAATGGGCTCGGCAGGGATCGAACCTGCGACCAATCGGTTATGAGCCGACCGCTCTAACCACTGAGCTACGAGCCCGTGGAGCGGGAGACGGGGCTCGAACCCGCGACAACCTGCTTGGAAGGCAGGCATTCTACCACTGAATTACTCCCGCAAACGTAATCATTTTATCGTCAAAAAGGTACCATGTCAAAGTTTAACCATTTCTTACCTGCCACTTTCTTGAGAAAATGTCCCTTTGAAGCTATACTAGTGGGTAGCGTTTTGATTTATGATAAGAAAAAATATGACGAAGCCTGCTTCCTTTAAAGTTATTGCCGCTATGCCTGCCTATAATGAAGGAAAATACATCGGCAGTCTGGTGCTTAAGACCAGAAAGTACGTAGATGAAGTTATCGTGGTGGATGATGGCAGCAACGATGATACTGCTGAAATAGCCCGTCTTGCCGGGGCAACCGTTTTCCGGCATGAGCAGAATCAGGGATACGGCGCGACAATCCAGCACATTTTGAGAGAAGCAAACCTCCGCAATCCTGATGCGCTGGTGCTGCTGGATGCCGATACTCAGCACAATCCTGCGGAAATTCCCGCCATTGTGCAACCTATCTGCTCAGGGTATGACATGGTCGTTGGTTCACGAACACGCAGTAATGGGAAAATCCCCGTTTATCGCCGCGTTGGTCAAAAGATATTGAGACATTCTACCCAGATTCTCTCCGGCACCAGCTTATCTGATACCGAATGTGGCTTTCGGGCGTTTTCCCGCCGCGCGCTCGAGGTGCTCGAACTCAAAGAAAACGGCATGGCAATTTCTGCGGAAACCATTTCCGAAGCTTCCCGGGATAATTTAAAAGTAACCGAGGTGCCGGTAAATGTTACCTATACCAGCGATAGCTCGACTTTGAATCCGGTCTCCCATGGCATCCAGGTTCTAACCCGAATTATCGCGATGATTTCGGAAAGAAGACCGCTTTTTTTCTTCGGTTTGGGCGGATTTTTCGTTGTCCTGCTCGGCTTATTCGAAGGCGTGAGAACACTCCAGATATTTGCGACGGTGCGGGTATTGCCCATGGGCACTGCCCTCCTCGCGGCGGTCCTGCTTATCGTGGGGACGTTCAGCATCTTCACCGGCATCATTCTCTACGTACTGGCACAGCGAAGAAGTTAAATTAAGAAAATCAAAGTTGAAATATTACGAAAACGGGGATGGTCGGGGCGAGTGGATTTGAACCACCGACCTCAGCGTCCCAAACGCTGCGCGCTAAACCAAACTGCGCTACGCCCCGTATTGTGCAGTATAGCAAAGCTCTTATTGAGGTGTAAACCGCAGCTTAGCGGCAGTCCGGGCAGGCTTCGTAATCTGATAGAGGAGTGCCGGACTTGCGGGCGATAAATTCAATCTGCTTTTCCGGTGCCCAGTATTTACCGCAGACCTTGCATTTCTTGAGTTTGAATCTTACCTTTTCCATCTCGGGATTGGGCATGATGAGAACCCGGGTGCCGCCCTTGTCTTCCATCGTGATAGCATTTACCGGACAAACATAGGCACATGAACCACAGCCGATGCAGGCATCCGATTGCTTGTAAAACGGGCTGGCGACCTGGCGGTCGACACCGCGGTTGACCAGACTGATCGCAGAAACCCCGACGACCTCCTGGCAGGCACGGACACACAGCCCGCAGAGAGTACATTTTTCCTTTGCGCGCTTGGTAAACGGTGACTCCGTTACGCCCAGTTGTTTTGCCATTTCCCGGATTTCCTTGACCCCGGAGCATCGTGCCAGTAACAGGGATATCAGCATCTTACGGTCGCGGGTAATGCGCTCGGAAGTGGTCTGCACGGTCAGTCCTTCTTCAACAGGGTAAAGACAGGAAGTAACCAGCCGCTTCCGCCCGTCCGCCCGCGTGATTTCAACAAGGCACAGGCGGCAAGCACCGTAAGGACTGACGGACTCAGCGGCGCAAAGCGTGGGAATGTATATGCCTGAGTCGCGTGCCACTTCAAGTATAGTCTTGCCTTCTTCCGCCTTAAGCTTCCGTCCGTCAATCGTCAAACTTACCATTTTCTTCTACCTTAACTATTCAATTTTTATCGCCTCAAGTCGGCAGACGTCATAGCAGGAACCGCACCTGATGCACTTAGATTCATCCAGAATCACCGGCTTACCTTTCTCGGTAAAAGTGATTGCCTCCACAGGGCAGGCTTTGATGCAGAGCTTGCAGCCCTTACATTTGTCCTGGACAATTTTGTAGTTTATCAGCTCTTTGCAGACACCGGCGGGGCATTTATGGTTTTTAATGTGAGCGATATACTCATCCCGGAAATAGCGGATGGTGCTCAACACCGGGTTGGGTGCCGTTGATCCCAGGGCGCACAGCGAGGCGTCAATCATCACTGCCGCGAGATCTTCCAGCAGTTTGATATCGCTCTCCTTGCCTCTGCCTTCGGTAATACCTGTCAGGATTTCTTTCATCTGACGCAGGCCTTCACGGCAGGGCAGGCATTTGCCGCAAGATTCCCCTTCCAAAAAAGTGACGAAGTATTTCGCCATATCTACCATGCAGGTAGTCTCATCCATGACAATCATGGCACCGGAACCCATCATCGATCCGGCTTTGGTCAGCGCATCAAAATCAATAGGCAGGTCGAGCAGATTTTCCGGTATCATGCCGCCGGAAGGCCCACCGGTCTGTACTGCCTTGAATTTTTTGCCCTTGGGAATGCCGCCGCCAATTTTATAAACTATGTCTCGTACAGTAGTTCCCATAGGTACTTCCACGAGACCGGTATTATTAATTTTACCGACCAGCGAGAAAATCTTGGTTCCCTTGCTGTTTTCCGTGCCGATCTTCGCAAACCAGTCTGCGCCCTTGTTGATGATAATGGGTACGTTCGCCCAGGTTTCCACGTTGTTCAGGTTGGTCGGCTGCCCCCAAAGACCCTGCTCCGCGAGGTGAATGTACTTGGCACGCGGCTCGCCAACATTACCTTCGAGCGAAGCGACGAGTGCGGTCGATTCACCGCAAACGAAGGCGCCGCCGCCGCGATTTATCCTGACGTGGAAATTAAAACCGGAACCCATAATATTGTCCCCCAGCAGTCCCATTTCTTCCGCCTGCTGCAGGGCAAGCGCCGCGTTCTGTACCGCCAGCGGGTATTCGTTACGGATATAGATAAAACCCTGGTGGCTCCCGATGGCATAAGCGCCGATAACCATACCTTCCAGTACGCTGTGCGGGTTGCCTTCCATAAGACTGCGGTCCATATAGGCGCCGGGGTCGCCCTCATCAGAGTTGCAGATAACGTACTTGGTGTCGCCGTGAGCTTTACGGGTGGTTTCCCACTTCATACCGGTGGGGAACCCGGCCCCTCCCCTACCCCTTAGACCGGACTTCTTTACTTCGTTGATAATTTGCTCGGGGCTTATCTTGCCGGAGAGTACTTTGGCGAGAGCGGAATAGCCACCCACTGCCAGGTAGTCCTCGATACTGGTAGGGTCAATGGCGCCGTTATTCCCGAAGACCAACCGCATCTGGTGACGGTAAAAAGGCACCTCATGTTCATAGGTCGCTTTCTTTTTAGTTTCCGGGTCGGTGTAAAGCAGTCGGTCGACGATTTTCCCATTACCGATTGTCTCGCTGACTATCTCCGGGACATCCTTTTCTTTCACGCCATGATAAAAAATATCCTGCGGTTTAACAACAACAAGAGTACCCTTTTCACAAAAGCCGTGGCATCCCGTTTTCCTTATGTCAACTTTACTCGCCAGGTTCTGTTTTCGTAATTCTTCAATGAAAGCATCAGTGACCTTCGCGCAACCGTGGGCATGGCAACCGGTACCGTTGCAGATTGTGATGCAAGTCTTTCGAGGGTCCCTCTTATCAACTATAGATTTCCTGAGGGCTTCCAGTTCATTCAGCGATTTTATTTTTGCCACTGATGACACCTTCCCATACTCATTTACGCATATTTCGCTAAAACGGCAGACACCTTCTCAGCGTTCATTTGCCCGTGATATTCCTCATCAATCATGACCATTGGTCCCAAGGCGCAGGCTCCCACGCAGTTGACTGTTTCCAGGCTGAAGCGTAGGTCGGCAGTGGTCTCTCCGTGCTTGATGCTAAGCTCGCGTTCGATTTTATCCAGGACCTTATCGGAACCGCGGACATGGCAGGCGGTGCCCATGCAAACGCTAATCAAATGGCGTCCGCGGGGCATCAGGCTAAATGCCTTGAAAAAGGTGGCGACGCTGTACACCTTAGTCAGCGGTATCTCCAGCTTTTTCGCAACTTCTGCCAGCGCTTCTTTAGGCAGGTACTGGAAAGCGGACTGGACATCCTGCAATATCGAGACCAGCATGCTTTTGTCATGCCGATACTTGGTCAGTATTTGCGCGACTTTCTGTTTTTGCTCTTTCCGATTTACGTCCATTCTTTGCTTTCTCCACAAGCTTTTCGTATTCCCGTTTCACCCGTTCCTGAATCAGGATGACATCCGCCTCGCTGAGATGGCGGAACCTGCCCTGGAGTTTGAAGTAGTCCTGAACCGGGCGCTGGTGCGGCGTTTCCACGCTCATCTTGTATTCGCCGTTTTCTACTTCATACAGGGGGAAAATCCCGGTCTCGACCGCCAGCCTGCCAAGCCTTACGGTGATATCGCCCGGGCAGCGCCAGCCGGTCGGGCAGACGGACAGAACATGCAGGTAGGCAGGACCGTTGACAGCTATCGCCTTGGCGACTTTATTCATCATATCAAAGGGGTAGCTGGGACAGGCTGTGGCGACATATGGGATATCATGGGCGACGGCTATTGCCGGCATATTCTTCTTCCATGAAAATTGCCCAATGCTGGCTTTCCCGGCGGGAGAAGTGGTAGTCGCCGCACCGAACGGTGTCGCCGATGACCGCTGGATTCCGGTATTCATGTAAGCTTCGTTATCGAAGCAGATATAGAGGAAGTTATGACCTCTCTCCAGCGCGCCGGATAGCGCCTGCAAACCGATATCGGAAGTGCCGCCATCGCCAGCGATGGCAATCACTTTGACAGCTGCCTTGGGACCGGTGCCCTTGCGCTTCATTACCTTAAGCGCCGCCTCGACGCCGGAGGCGACCGCCGCGGTATTTTCGAACAGAGTGTGAATCCAGGGCAACCGCCACGAAGTATAGGGTAACTGCGAGGCGACAATCTCCATGCAGCCGGTGGCATTTACAACAACGGTATTTTCATTAAATGCTTTACAGGCAAGGCGTACCGCCAGGGCTTCCCCACAGCCGATACAGGCGCGGTGCCCCGGGGCGAACTTCTCTTTTTTCGGGATTAAACGTGGTGCATATACTGTATACTTTTCCATTATTCCCTCACCCCGAATATCTCGTACTCGTTGGGACTCCCCTTCCGAGCGATTTCCATCCCCTGCGTGATAATTTGTTCAAAACCGGCGACGGAAATATCCCGGCCTCCCATACCACCGACAAAGCTGACTATCTTCGGTTTTTTGGCTTCATTATAAAGCGCTGCCCGGATTTCTGTGCAGACTGGTCCGCCGGGGCCGCCATAGGAAAGCGCCCGGTCTAAAATGACTAATGTATCGGCGTTTTTCACCGCGTCGCGTAATTCCTTAAATGGGAAGGGACGCCACAGGCGCAGCTTAATCTGACCGACGGACTCTCCTTTTTGCCTCAGTGAATCGACAGCTAGGCTGGCGGTCTCGCTGAAACTGCCCATGGTCATAATCAGCGTTTTCGCATCTTCTGAGCGGTAGTGCTCGACAGGCAGGTATTTCCGCCCAAAAGCCTTTTCAAATTCCCGCCAGACTTCTAAAATGATTGATTTACTGTTCCTTAGATTAATTTCCTGTGCCCATTTCGCCTCGGTGTAGATAACCGGCGGGGCAAAGTCGCCCATCGCAACCGGCTTGACCGGATCTAAAGGCAACGGGTAGCGGTTGGGCGGCAGAAAACGGGATACGTCTTCCTCTTCCGGCAGTGTTACTGGCTCAATCATATGAGTCAGGTGGAAGCCGTCCAGATGTACCATGACGGGAAGGAGCACGCGGTTGTCTTCGGCGATACGAAAAGCGCAGATAGTATGGTCAATAGCTTCCTGTCCGTTTTCCACAAATATCTGTATCCAGCCGGTGTCCCGTACCGCCATGACATCGGAATGGTCACCCCATACGCTCAACGGCCCGGAAAGCGCCCGGTTGGCGACCGCCATCACGATGGGCAATCGCATAGAAGATGCAACGTACAGGACTTCGTGCATCAGTTCGAGACCTTGCCCGGCAGTAGCGGTAAAAGTCCGAGCTCCGGTAGCAGATGAGCCCAGACAGGCGCTCATCGCGGAGTGCTCCGATTCCACCGGAATAAAAGCGGCATCCAGCTCTCCGTTAGCCACCAGTTCCGCTAGGTGCTCTACAATATGGGTCTGCGGCGTAATAGGATATGCCGCAATCACATCGGCATTCGTCAGCTTGACGGCATCAGAAAGAGCGATGGAGACTTCGATACCCTTGCGTTTCGCCATTACTCTTCCTCCTCCACCATATTGATAACCCTGGTCGGACATTCCTTAGCGCAGATTCCGCAGCCTTTGCAATAATCTAGATTTGCTTCGAAGAAACCTTCCTTGTTTTGCGTGATGCAGCCTTCCGGACAGTACATCTGGCATATTCCGCATTTAATACAGCGGCTGAAAGTATAGGTAGGTCTCTGCGAGCGCCATGCGCCGGTCTTATACTGGGCGGCATTACCCGGCTCGGTTACGATACAGCCGACCTCTATATCCTTCCAGGTCATCTCAGCTTCGGTTTTTTTAGGCATTTAGCGCTGTTCCTCCACCACGGTTTCGTCATAAGAACGTTTCATAGCATCGAAGTTCCGCTGCGCGAGCTTGCCGAAACGGTTTGCCAGCGGCTCTTTGACTGACTCCATGTTGATGACTTCCGTCGCCTTAATCAGGGCGCCAATCATGGTGGTATTGACGATGGGCACGCGGAGTACTTCTTTAGCTATCTTCGTCGCATCCACAGTAGCAATTCTGTTGGCGATATCAAAATCCGCCCTGATTTGGGCGGCGGTCTTTTTGGTATTGATAATAACCAGACCTTTTTCTTTTAGACCGGCGGTAACCTTGATGATGGAAAGTAACCCGGGATCGAGAACCACCACGACATCCGGCTGGGTAACTTCCGCCCTGATCTTGATAGGGGATTCTTTATCAATACGGTTAAAAGCCTGGACCGGGGCGCCTCTCCGCTCGGGGCCAAAGCTGGGAAATGCCTGAGCATATTTACCTTCGTTGATTGCTGCCTGGGCGATCAATTCCGCCGAGGTAACCGCGCCCTGCCCTCCCCGCCCATGCCATCTGATGCCAACAAGTTTCTCTACCACAATATTCTCCCCAAGTAGATAATTAACATGGAAGGTAAAACGCCCCTGGAGCGACTTGAACGCTCGCACCCAGCTTCGGAGGCTGGTACTCTATCCAACTGAGTTACAGGGGCATATTTTTATTTTATATTACCCTATTTACGTACAGAAAGTAAAATTTGCTGCATAAATAAGGCTGGAAAAGCCTTGCACTCCTCCAGCCTTATTCTTTAAAAATCTGTTTAAATGGGCCAAATCATGAGCAGCAAAGTGGATATCACCATAGGGATTAAACCGCCCAGCAACCCGATTCCAATCCATTTCATAAAAGTCATGTGGTAGCCGCTTCTTCTCTCCAGAATGCCCAGCGAAACGATATTGGCAGTGGAGCCGACCATGGTGATGTTGCCGCCATAGCAGCCGCCAAAGAGCATCGCCCACCAGAGAATAGGAGAACCGAGTGACGCACTGATAGTCTGCACTATTGGCGCCATGGTCGCCACCACCAGCACATTGTCCAGCACAGAGGATGTAATACCGGACAGCCAGAGCATTATTGGGGAAAGGACCATCGAGTTGCCGCCGCCGATTACCATGAGTCCTTCGGATATCCTGTCCGTAACCCCAACGTATTTAAGACATCCTGCCTTGGCAAAGAGGAACATGAAAAAGATAAGCGTCCACCAGTCTACGTCCTTCATGATGAGGTCCTGCGCCATGGAGCGCTTCCAGAGCATGACGACACCGGCGCCGGCGATGGCAATAGCCACCAGCAGGGTGTTATGTTCCAGTTGCAGGGCAAGCTCCATCCGGTAGTGGAGGGCGAGGAGAACGATGACGCTGCCGAAAATGATTGCCGAACCGCGGAACATTTTCTGGTCGGCTACCTTCGCCCATTCGTTCAGGAAGTTCGACTGCTGTTCGATTGACGTTGCCTTGGTCTGCTCCTTGAGCTGTTTGAGGTCTTTCCTCTGCCACCAGATTAAGATAGCGATGAGGAAGATTAAAGATATAATACCGATGGGCATCGCCACCTTGATAAAATCTTCAAAAGTAAGCCCGGAGCGCAGGGCAATCATAATGCCGATGGGATTGCCCAGTACCGTCCAGGAGCTGCCAACGTTGGTCGCCAGGACTACCGAGATAATATAGTTAACCGGCTTCACTTTATAGTATTCGCAGAGGTCGAGGGTGAGGGCGCTGATAAACAGGATGGAAGTTACTTCATCGACAAGAGCAGCCATGATTGCCGCCATCGCCAGAATCATGATAAACAGGCGGGTGGGATGAAAGCCGGAAAGCTTCATTGCCTTGGCGAGCAGCCAGCGGAAGAAGCCGGATCTTCTGAGGATACCCACCATTACCATCATACCCACCAGGAACAAAATGACATCCGTGCTCATGAACTCGATGGTGTGGCTCAAATCTATCGTCCCGGTAAGCAGCAGGGCGACGATACCAAGAAAGGCGAGCGCGACGCGGAACCTCCAGAACATGAGGGTGCCGATGACCAGCGCGACGAATATCGTAGAGGCGATGGTCTGCTTGGTGTTCTGCAGGATGAACCAAAGCGCGACACCGATAACTGCGTTTACCAAGAAATAAATGATGAATTGTTTTGCCGTACCTACTGTTTCTCCCCCGAATTCCGCCTCCACCCCGATTTCAATATCCTGGCTTGGCTTGTTTTCTGACATTCAGCAAGTCCCCCTTCTAATATTTTTGGAAGGCACAGGAGCAGGGATTGTGTTTAATGGAAATATCTGAGATTCAATACCTTTAGGACCTATGACAACGGCTTCTTAAACTCAAATTGCTTTATTATAGGACAACCCTAATTTGAAAATCAAGTTTGACTTTATATACCGCATACCGCTAAAGTAGATTTTCAGGAGATAATAATTGGTCTGGCTCAAACTTACCGTCTGTATTGTACTTATCGTTTTCACCGGGCGTCTGGTCGCCGGGTACGCGGATGTCATCGCCCGCCGGACCGGCCTGGGGCGGCTCTGGGTTGGTCTTATTCTGACTTCCCTGGTCACTTCTCTCCCGGAAGTGTTCAACGCCGTCAGCGCCGTTACCATCGTTCACGCCCCGGACCTGACTATCGGGAACGTGCTCGGCGCCAATACCTTCAACCTGGCAAACCTCGCTTTTCTGGATATTATCGGTAGGAGCGGCTGTATCCTGTACGGGAGCAGCAAAAACCACCGGATAACGGCGCGCTTCAGTCTCCTTATTGTTACCGTAGCGGCGCTCGGTATCTATACCAGCCAGCACTTTTCTCTACCGGCGCTCGGCTGGGTAGGCTGGTACACACCTGTTATCCTGATAGTCTATCTCCTATCGGCGAGGACAATTTTCGTCGCGGAAAAACGCCAGCTGCACGAACTTAAGCAAGTTGAAGCAGAAATAGAGCCGGAACACAAGTCAGGCAAGAGCGTCTACCTCTACTTCATCCTGTCTTCGCTGGTGATTATCGGGGCCGGCATCTGGCTGGCGATTATCGGGGAAGAAGTGGCCCTGATGACGGGCTGGGACCGCAGCTTCGTGGGTAGCATGTTCCTCGCCTTTTCGACGACCATGCCGGAAATAACTGTTTCTTTGACCGCCATCAGAATCGGTGCGGAAGACCTCGCCATCGCGAATATGATTGGCAGTAACCTGTTTAATATCACCATCATCACTATCGGCGAACTGCTATATTCCAAAGGTCCCATCCTGTCTGATGTTTCGCCCCACCACCTCATTACCGCGATTACCGTTATAGCGTTAAACCTGCTGCTGATGGCCGGATTGCGTAACCCGCCTCAGCGCGAGTTCCACCGGCTCAACTGGTGGAATACCAGCATGCTCATACTGTTTCTAGTCAGCGCGTTTTACCGCTTCACTCTCGCCTGAGCTTGATGCTATAATAGGATGTCCTCAGGCATCCGGTAAGTTTTCCCCCATTCTGAAGGAGTAGCAATGGCGACGAAAAAAGAAATAAAAAAAGAAGCGAAAATCACCTTTAAGTGCAAGGTGTGCGGCAAGCAGAAAAATATTGAAGATATGCGTACCGTGACCCGGTTTTTCCCGCCGCTTGTGGTCTGTCCTGAGTGTGAACGGCACGTACGTTGAGGAGCGGTAGATGACCGAGGAACTGGGCAAGATAGAAAAGCCTGAAGTAAAGGATTTTCAAGAAGGCAGGAAGCTCTATTTCGTGCCGCTGGTTTACTGCGGCAAGGACTCCCCTATCGAGTATGTCGATAAGTACTACAAGTACTGGGAACAGGTGGAAAAACAAATCAGCGACCTAGAAGCAAAGCTGGGCAAAATTACCCATATCTATCACGAACTGGTGCCTGCCGACGGCGAAGAAGGTATTAAAATCATTAAAGCGCTTAACGAACAGAGCAGCCAGGTTATGCAGTCCCGTCTGGACAAAGGTGCTAAATTGGAAGCCCTTGAAGAAAACGAAATTATTACCGAACTGATGGACTGGAGTCGCTGCCTTTCTATCGGCTTGCAGAACGAGAAGGCGGCTAACCTGATTTATGAGCTATACCTTGAAGTCAGCAAGAAGCGTAACGAGCAAATTCTCAAGAGAATTAAAGATACCCTGCCAGCCAACGAGATTGGCGTGTTGTTTATGATGGAAGGCCACCAGATTACCTTCCCCTCTGATATTCAGCTCTTCTACGTAGCACCCCCCGCCCTGGACGAGATGAAACGCTGGCTGCGCGACCAGCAAACCCAAAAAGAAAAGCTGGACAAGAAAGAGTAATCTCCTATATTTCAACTTGCCCCCTGCTCTGTTTTACGTTAGAATTTTATAGCTGGGAGAGGTGTCCGAGTGGTTTATGGTACCGCTCTCGAAAAGCGGCCTTCGCGTTTCGCGAAGCGTGGGTTCGAATCCCACCCTCTCCGCTTTGCCCATTAAACTGGAATTTTCCTAGCTTTTCTATTATGATATTAGAGATTGCGGAGAGGTGCTGGAGTGGTCTAACAGGCACGCCTGGAGAGCGTGTGTAGCCTTCGGGTTACCGTGGGTTCGAATCCCACCCTCTCCGCCATTATTATTCATTCTTCAAACTTCTCCAGTATTTCCAACTGCTTAATTGTCAGTCATTTACTGACGTGCTAGAATTAAGATACTTTGAATACCGCAGCTAACGACCTCAAATACTGGGTTGGCTTCAATATTATCCCCGGCATCGGACGGGTCAAGTTTTCCCAGCTTGAGCAGCATTTCGGCGCATTGGAGACCGCATGGCAGGCACCTGCCGCCGAGCTCAAACGTGCCGGTCTGGACAACAGCATCATTGATGAAATCGTCTCATGGCGCGGGAAAATCGACCTCGATGAGGAAATGGAAAAACTGGCGTGTCTGGGCGTGCAGACTATCACTTGCCATGACGGCGCCTATCCTGCCCGCCTTAAAGAAATATATGACTATCCGCCGCTCATTTACGTCCGCGGGCAACTGCTGCCCCAGGACGAATGGTGTCTTTCAGTGGTAGGTACCCGCCGCGCCACAGTCTACGGCCGGCAGGTTGCTGATGAAATCGTGACGGACCTGGCGCAAAATAAACTCACCATCGTGAGTGGGCTGGCGAGGGGCATCGATACTATTGCCCACCAGAGCGCCCTGGCCGCCGGCGGGCGCACTATCGCCGTTTTCGGCTGCGGTCTGGATGTTATTTATCCAGCTGAAAATGCAGATCTTGCCCGCCGCATCATCGAGAGCGGGGCGATTCTCAGCGAATATCCACTGGGGGCCAAGCCCCGCGGCGAAAACTTTCCCCGCCGCAACCGTATCATGAGCGGCATGAGCCTGGGCATCCTTGTCATTGAAGCCGATGAGTCCAGCGGCGCCATCATCACCGCCAATTTGGCGCTGGAGCAGAACCGCGAAGTCTTTGCCGTTCCGGGCAGTATTCTCTCTCCCGTGAGCCGCGGCACCAACCACCTCATTCAGGAAGGCGCCAAACTGGTGCGCAATTACACGGATATACTGGAAGAACTTAACCTTACTGCCATTGAGCACCAGGTTGAAATGAAAGAATTGCTTCCTGCTTCCGAGACCGAGTCTATTATGCTCAAGCAGCTTAGTTCCGAGCCGGTGCATATCGATGAAGTCTGCCGCGCCTGTGGCTTGCCCGCCGCCACGGTTAGCGGGACTCTCGCCATGATGGAATTGAAGGGCATGGTCAAGCAGGTGGGTATAATGAATTATGTACTGGCGCGCGAAGCCAGAGAAGAGTACAGGGTAAGAGTAGAATAACATGAACAAAGAACTCGTTATTGTGGAATCCCCCGCCAAAGCGAAAACGCTGGCGAAAATACTGGGGCACAAATTCACCATCATGGCTTCCATGGGGCACGTCCGCGATTTGCCCAAGAGCAGTCTCGGCGTCGACGTCGCAAAAGATTTTACGCCGCAGTACGTGGTCCCCCGCGAAAAAGGCAAGACGGCGCGCGAACTCAAGAAAGCCGCCAAAGACGCTAAAGTCATTTACCTTGCCACCGACCCTGACCGTGAGGGAGAGGCGATTGCCTGGCATCTGGCACAGGTCATCCAGTCTGATCACAAGCCGTACTGGCGCGTTGTTTTCCACGAAATCACCGATGAGGCGGTCAAAGAGGCCTTCCAACACCCCCACGAAATCAACGAAAGGCTTGTCGACGCTCAGCAGGCGCGGCGCATACTGGACCGGCTTGTTGGTTATAAAATCAGTCCCCTGCTCTGGAAAAAGGTGCGTCGGGGACTTTCCGCGGGCAGAGTACAATCAGTCGCTGTAAAAATCATCATTGACCGTGAGCGGGAAATTCAGCAGTTTGTCGCTAAAGAGTACTGGGTTATCGAAGCCGAACTGACTTCCAAAACCAAAAAGGAAGCCTTCCGCGCCACTTTAGTCGGTCTCATCGACGGCAAAAAACTGGAAGTCCGCAATGAAACCGAAGCGAAGGAACTCCAGGACATTTTGGAAAAGGCGGACTATTCTGTCCTCAAGGTAACGACCAAAAAAGTGACCCGTCAGCCGGCGCCGCCCTTTATCACCAGCACCCTCCAGCAGGAAGCCGCGCGCAAGCTGCGCTTTACCGCCAAGCAAACTATGGCTATTGCCCAACAGCTTTACGAAGGTCTGCCAGTCGGAGGAGAAGGCAGTGTGGGTCTAATTACCTACATGCGTACCGATTCGACCCGCGTCGCCACGAGCGCAGTGGCAGAGGCGAGGGAATTTATCGAAAGCAAATACGGTAAGGAATATGTCCCGGCGCACGCGCGGGCTTTTGCAGGTAAGGTAAAGGGCGCGCAGGAAGCCCATGAAGCTATCCGCCCCACCCGGATTTCCCGGGAGCCTGCCCAGATTAAGCAATATCTCAATGCGGCACAGTTCAAGCTTTATGACCTTATCTGGAAGCGGATGGTCGCCAGCCAGATGTCCGCCGCCCTGTTCGATAGCACCACTGTCGATATCGAAGCGAAGAATAATAAATCATATCTCTTCCGCACTTCTACGCTTGTGAACACCTTCCCCGGCTTCATCATCCTTTATACCGAAAGTAAAGATGAGGCTGAGGTAGAAGAGAAAGAATCCACCCTTCCGAAGCTGAAAAAGGACGACATTCTTAAACTGCTCGGGCTTTTCCCGGAACAACGCTTTACGCAGCCACCACCGAGATATTCTGAAGCCAGCCTGGTTAAAGCATTGGAGCAGTACGGCATCGGACGGCCGAGCACTTACGCACCTATTTTGTCCACCATCCAGGATCGCGAGTACGTGACCAAGGTTAGCGGTTTCTTCCAACCCACCGAACTGGGCACCGTGGTGAATGATTTATTGACCCGGTATTTCCCGAACATCGTGGACGTTACCTTTACCGCCGAGATGGAGGATGAACTGGATGACATCGCCACCAGCAAAAGGGAATGGGTCAAAGTCATCCGTGATTTCTATACTCCGTTCGATACAAGCCTCCAAAAAGCGGTGCAGGTCATCGAAAGAGTGAAGCTAGCGGACCAGCTCGTCGAGGAGACCTGCCCCAAGTGCGGCAAGCCGCTGGCAATTAAGATGGGGCGGTTTGGCAAATTCCTCGCCTGCACCGGTTTCCCGGAGTGCAAATTCACTAAACCGTTCCAGCTTAAGACCGGCGTGAAATGTCCTGAGCCGGGCTGCGGCGGCGATATTGTCGGCAGAATGAGCAAAAAGAAGCGCATGTTCTACGGATGCAGCAATTACCCTAAATGTAAATTTTTGATTAATAATAAACCCCTACCTCAACCCTGCCCCGGGTGCGGTGGGATGCTCGTCCAATGGGGCAAGCAGGCAAAGTGCCTCAAGTGCAATTATAAAGGTAAATTGCCACAGGAATAGCGATGGGCGATAGTTTCGCAGAATATCTGAGCCGGTTCCTGAGCTACCTGAAAGCGGAAAAAAACGCTTCCCCGTACACGATGCGTACTTATTCGCGAGCCATCAACCAGTTTTTCGAATTCCTGCGCGAAAAGAAAATCGATTCGCTGGAAGGTATCGATAAAAACCTCTGGCGCAGCTATACCGCATACCTCATGGGCAAAGGCGCCGCCAAAAGGAGTATCGCCTGCTTTCACTCGGCGCTGCGCTCTTTTCTGACCTATTTAAAGAGAGAAGAAATACTCTCCGCCAATCCTTTCAAAAATGCGCCTTCTCCCAAGCTCGACAAGCGTCTGCCGAATTTCCTGACGGTAACTGAAACCGTCGACCTGCTCAAATCGCCCGACTTAAGCAAACCCGAAGGCCAGCGCGATCGCGCCATCCTGGAGTTGCTTTATGCTGCCGGATTGCGCGTGAGTGAACTGGTGAACTTAGACCTCAACCAGATTGACATGTCAGGTAATGAAATCCGGGTTTGGGGTAAAGGCGCCAAAGAGCGAGTCGTCCTGATGGGCGAGCCGGCAATAAAAGCTCTGCAAAATTACTTTGCCGAAGGTCGGCGGGAGCTGTTACAAAATCGTAAAAGCAGTGCAGTATTCGTCAGTCGCTACGGACAGCGGCTCCTGCCCCGCCGCATCCAGAAGATTTTAGAGAAATATGCGAAGCGCATCGGCAAGAGTGTGCATCCCCATACGCTGCGCCATACCTTTGCCACCCACCTCCTCGACGGCGGCGCCGATTTGAGAGTTGTGCAGGAATTACTGGGGCATTCTCAGCTTTCTACCACCCAGATTTATACCCATGTCACACAGAGTCAGGCAAGGAAGGTCTATCTGGCAGCGCACCCGCTCGCCAGGGAAGGCAGTCATGCCAATGAGTAACCGTCTGCTCCGAATACGCCAGCATCTTGCCGAAAAAGAGCTTGACGCTATTCTTATTTCGCAGGCGGAAAACCGCCGCTACCTTTCCGGTTTTGACGGCACGGCAGGTTTCTTGCTTATTACTGAAAACAAAGCTATTTTAGCCACTGACTTCCGCTATATTGAACAGGGGAAAGAACAGGCGCCGGACTATGAGATTTTTCAAATCACCGGTAATCTCGAAAAGTGGCTACCCGAATTGACCGGCGAACTGGGTATTAAGCGGCTGGGATTCGAAGGCGAACACGTCACCTTCACCATATACAAGCAACTTAAAGAGCTCCTGGAAAAGCTGCCGGCAAAGCCGCAGGCAGTGGCAGTGGTGGGATTGGTAGAGTCCCTGCGTGTCGTTAAAGAACCGGAAGAAATCGAACTTATTCGTCGTGCCGCCGCCATCGGAGACGGCGCGATAGCACATGCCCAAGCTACTGCCCGTCCTGGTATGACGGAAGTGGAGCTTGGCTGGGAGATTGAAAAATTCCTCCGTGAACATGGCAGCCAGCCGGTGCCGTTTGAAGTGATTGTCGCCTCGGGACCCAACGGCGCACTGCCGCACCACAAGCCCTCTTCACGTGTCATAAAATCCGGTGAACCGATAGTGCTCGACCTGGGCGCTAAAGTAGAGGGCTATGCCAGCGACATCACCCGCACTATTTATCTCGGCAAACCGGACGCTGCTTTTACGAAAGTCTATCGTACAGTGCTTGACGCCCAGCGCGCCGCTATGGCTATAATCAGAGACGGCATCAGCGGAAATGATGCCGATAGCGCCGCCCGAGACAAGATTAAGCAAGCCGGCTACGGCGAAGCCTTCGGGCACGGACTGGGACATGGCGTAGGATTAGCCACCCACGAAGCACCGCGTCTGGGTCCGGGTTCAAATGATATACTGAGGTCAAATATGGTCTTTACCATTGAACCCGGCATCTATCTTCCCGGGTGGAGTGGGGTAAGAATTGAAGACCTTGTCACATTAATAGACGGAAAGCTGGAGATAATCTCGAAGGCGGAAAAGTAATAAAATATGCTGAAAGCCGATTTTCATATTCACTCGAAATATTCCATGGACTGCACGATGTCACCGGAAAGCATTGTACAGCGCTGCCAGGAGCTTGGCATCAACTGTATCGCGATAGCCGACCACGGTACGGTGGAAGGCGGGCTGGCGGTACAGAAAATCGCCCCGTTTACCGTGATTGTTGCCGAAGAAATCCTGACCCCGCACGGCGAAATCATGGGCATGTTCCTCAAAGAAACTATTCCCAGCGGCAACGGTATCTCTCCTGCCGAAGCGATTACCCTTATCAAGGAGCAGGACGGGCTGGTGTGCATCCCCCACCCCTATGACACCGTACGTATGTCGGCGCTGGGTGGCAGGGCACTTGAGGAGATTATTAAACAGGTTGATGTCCTCGAAGTATTCAACGCCCGCTGCCTTTTCCCGTACAGTTCGGAAAGAGCCCTTGCACTGGCGAACAAGCACAACATCGCGCAGAGCGCCGGCAGCGATTCCCATACTGTCGCCGAAATCGGCAATGTCTATGTGGAAATGCCGGAATTTACGGGCAAGGAAGATTTTCTAAAGGCGCTGGCAAAAGGAAAAATCAAGGGACACCGCAGCAGCCCGCTGGTGCATTTCAACAGCGTCTGGAACCGGCTGCAGACCAAATTCGGCAATGGTGAGCAATCGCAATAAGATGACTTACCGTTTGGGCTGGTTTTCCACCGGCAGGGATAAAGCCGCCCGCGACTTGCTGGAGATCGTGGAGAAGGGCATCCGGAACGGCAGCCTCAACGCCAAGATTATTTTCGTTTTTTGCAGTCGCGAACCGGGAGAATCTCCGGAAAGCGACCAGTTTATCGAAAGAGTCAAAGAGTACCGCATTCCCCTCATCTTTTTTTCCCATGAAAAATTCAAGGCGAAATTCGGCGGCAAAGCTGCGGCAGGCACGTTCCCCCAGTGGCGATTGGAATACGACCGCCGTGTTATTGAATCGCTCCAGGAATTTTCACCGGAACTCTGCGTGCTGGCCGGTTACATGCTTATCGTAGGGCCGGAAATGTGCCGGCGCTACAATATGATTAACCTGCATCCCGCTGCCCCCGGCGGACCCACCGGCACCTGGCAGGAGGTCATCTGGAAGCTGATTGAGACCGACGCCAGCAATACCGGCGTTATGATGCACCTGGTCACGCCGGAGCTCGACCGCGGCCCGGTGGTAACTTATTGTACTTATTCCATCCGTGGTAAAGCCTTTGATAAATACCGATCAGAAATCAAAGCCATGTCGCTTGAGGAGATAAAGCAGACTCAGGGCGAAGACAACACCCTTTTTAAAACCATCCGGCAGCACGGACTGGAGCGTGAGTTCCCGCTCATCGTTGCCACTATCAAAGCCTTCAGCGAAGGAAAAGTCAAAATAAATGAACAAAAACAGCCAGTCGATGCTGACGGCAAGCAGATAAAAGGGTATAATCTCACTGACGAGATCGAGAAATCATCGGAGAGGTGAACTAAAATCGCCAGTTTTATCGCCTTCGACCTGGAAGGACCGCTCACGCCGCGGGACAATGCCTATGATTTAATGAAGCTCTTTCCCGACGGCGAAAAGGTCTTCGAAGTCATCAGCCGCTATGATGATATTCTCACCATTAAAGAAAAGCCCGGCTACGAGCCGGGAGATACGCTGGCATTGATTGTGCCTTTTCTCGTCCTGCATAATATTACCGAAGCAAACATCTCAACAATGGCTGCCGTACCTGCCTTCACCGGCGGCGCGGAGAAGCTTATCTCGTGGCTGCAGAACAGTTCCTGGAAAGTCTTTTGCATTACGACAACTTACGAACAATACGCCCTGCGGCTTACCCAGAAGCTCGGTATTTTCAGCCAGAATGTCGCCTGCACATCATTCCCTCTGGACAAGATGCGCCAGAATCTGAACAAAGAAGAGTTGACACTGATACAAACCGCCGAGGCGGAAATTCTGAAACTATACCCGCCCGCAGATGACGCGCAAATCAAAATGAACCTTGATAAGTTCTTCCAGGAATTATCCGCAACAAACATCGGCAGGCTTATTGCCCAGGTGAAGCCGGTCGGCGGGCGGCGTAAACTGGAAGCCCTGAACCGCTTTGCCGAAAAGAACGGGCAGCCTTTATCAAAATGGGTGGTGGTGGGTGACAGCATCACCGATTTCCGCATGCTACGCGCCGTGGACGAAGCAGGTGGTCTCGCCATTGCCTTCAACGCCAACCAGTATGCTTTACCCTATGCCACCATGAGCCTCGCCTCAACACTCCTCAGCGACCTGACCGATGTTATGAAATCATGGCAGAAAGACGGGCGCACTGGCGCCGAAAAGCTGGTCCGTGAGAAAGAGAAATTGGGCGGCTCAGATAACCGGAGCTATTTCCACTGGCTTTCGGGTCGCAAAGAGATTGACGAAGTTATTGAAATCCATCGGCGCATGCGTAAACTGGTCAGAGAGGAAGCCGGCAAGCTGGGATAACCATGAAAAATACGGAACCTCAGGTCATCGGGCTGGGCGCTCTGAACGTCGACCATATTTACCGTGTGAAGCGCATCCTGATTGATGGCGAAGCGCCGGTCAAAGAAGCCAACTCATTCCCCGGAGGTTCTGCGGCGAATACCATTTACGGACTGGCGAAGCTTGGCGTAAACACCGGGTTCGTAGGTGCGGTGGGAAATGATGAAGACGGTAAACTACTACTGCGGAGTTTTCAGAACGCCGGTGTGGCTACCTCTGGAATTAAGACAATAGCCGGCGTCAGAAGCGGCGCCGGGCTTTGCCTCACCGATGACCTCAACCGCCGTTCTTTATACATTTCCCCCGGCGCGAACGACCTGCTCAGTGAAAAGGATGTTGCCGTAGTTTATGTCAATCACTGCCAATTCCTGCACGTTACATCATTCGTGGATAATCGGCAGTTCAAAATGACGCTGAAACTACTGGACAGATTATCACCTGCGGTCAAAATCAGCTTTTCGCCGGGGAATATCTACACGTCAAAAGGTATCGATACTCTATCTCCGATAATCGCTCGCTCTCATGTTTTATTCGTGAACTATGAAGAATTGCACGAGCTTACTAGTAAAGGAATGGCGGCGGGGTCAAAACAGTTC
The DNA here is from genome assembly GCA_028712355.1 of Dehalococcoidales bacterium. Lineage (GTDB taxonomy): Bacteria > Chloroflexota > Dehalococcoidia > Dehalococcoidales > RBG-16-60-22 > JAQTQH01. The sequence continues at coordinate 573 of JAQTQH010000020.1, read as the reverse complement.
CTTGATATGGGCTGCCGTATTGTTGCGGTGACAATGGGTAAGGGTAGAAAAATTGGTAAGACAAATGCCGTCTGTTATATCCGGAGCCAGGACGGAGAATTTGCCATCGAGCGGATTAAAACTAGAGGCATGAAGGTGGTGGACAGCACCGGTGCCGGGGATGCCTTTGCCACCGGATTTCTCTTCGGATTAATCAAAGGCAAGACAATTGATGTCTGCGGGCAACTGGGAGACCTGGTTGCCCGGTTCTGCCTGACCCGGCCGGGCGCGCGCGAAGGTCTCCCCGGTTTTTCAGAACTGCAAAAGCGCTATCAGCAAATCTACGATAAGGTTTTATAACTACTTCTTTTCTGACTTACCCTTTTCCGGCTTCGTAAGGATTTCGTCAATCAGACCGTATTCTTTCGCCTGCTCCGGGTTCAGGTAGTAATCACGATCGGTATCATGAGCAATTTTATCGATGGTCTGACCGGTATGTTTCGCGATAATCCCGCGTATTAAGTCCTGCTGGCGCATGATTTCGCGGGCGGCAATTGCAACATCCGCCGCCTGCCCCTGTGCCCCACCGTAAGC
>JAQTQH010000019.1 GCA_028712355.1 Dehalococcoidales bacterium | reverse complement strand
CTTACTGGCGCGGGGTACCGCTGGTGCAGATTCCCACTACCCTGCTGGCGCAGGTGGACAGCAGCATCGGCGGGAAAACGGCAGTCGACGACGGCAGGTTGAAAAACATGGTGGGCGTCTTCTACCAGCCGCGACTCGTCATTGCCGATATTGATGCCCTCGATACGCTGCCGGACGAGGAAATGGCGGACGGGCTGGCGGAAATCATCAAGAGCGCCGCCATCCGTGACCGCGACCTTTTCACGTTTTTGGAAGCCAACATCGAACGGATTAAGGCAAAAGATAAGACGGTCCTCGAAGAAGTAGTCGCCCGGACGGCGCAAATCAAAGTGAGCGTCATCACCCGCGATGAGCGCGATACCGGTCTGCGCAATATCCTGAACTACGGGCATACCGTCGGGCATGCTATTGAGTCGGTCTCTAATTTTACGATGGGGCACGGCGCGGCAATTTCAATCGGCATGGTCGTAGCGGCGAAAATCGCCAACCGCCGAAAGATGCTTGGTGCGGACGGTACAAAACGGCTGACGGCGCTGCTGGAGCGGGGGGGCTTGCCGACGAAGCTGCCAGAGTTTAAGATAGAAGAGATAATTTCGGCGATGCTTCATGATAAGAAGATAGCGCAAGGCAAGTTGCGGTTCGTCCTGCTCCGGTCGATTGGCGATGCGATGATTGCCGAGGCAAGTCCTGCGCTGATTGAAGAGGTCTGGCGTGCCGGTGATTAAACCCAGAATTTGTGCCGTTATCACTACCGACGAACTGCTGGCGCCGGTCGCCGTCGAGCCGCAGGTCGATCTGTATGAAGTCCGTCTCGATCTTATCGGCGAAGGCTGGCGGCGGGTTGTGCGGCACCTGAAAAAGCCGTGGATTGCCTGCAACCGTGCGGCGGGGCAGGGGGGCAGGTGGCAGGGTGAAGGAGAACGGCGCCTCGAAGAGCTGCATGAGGCGGTGGCGCTGGGCGCCAGTATTGTGGATGTTGAGTTGGACACCGAGGATGCGGGAAAATTTATCAACACATTTAAAAAAACCAAGGTGGAATGCCTGGTTTCTTATCATGACTTCGAGCGCACGCCACCGGAACCGCGGCTAAGGGCGATTGTCCAGCAGGAGATTGGTGCCGGCGCCAATATTTGCAAGGTGGTGACCACCGCGGGGAGTTTCGCGGATAATATGGCGATGTTGCGGCTTATTAAAGATTTCCCCGGGCAAAGACTGGTTGCCTTCGCCATGGGTCCGCTGGGTGTGTCCAGCCGAATCCTCTCTCCGCTGGTCGGCGGGGACTTTACCTATGCCGCTATCGATGCCGGTAAAGAGTCGGCATCGGGTCAGCCGACGGTAGAAGATTTAACGACAATCTACGGGATGTTGCAGCATGACAAACCAGCCAATAAGCGGTAAGACCAGGGTCTGCGGTCTCATCGGCGACCCGATTACGCACAGCGTCTCGCCGTTGATGCACAATGCCGCCTTCCGTAAAATGGGGCTGGACTTCGTCTACGTGAATTTTCCGGTGAAAAGAGTAGTCCTTGCCGAGGCGATCCAGGGGATGCGCGCCCTGAATATCCGCGGGTTGAACGTAACCATCCCGCACAAAGTAGCGGTGATGGACCTGCTGGATGAAATCGATGAATATGCCCGCGGCATCGGCGCGGTAAATACGATAGTTAATGACGGCGGCAAACTGAAAGGTTATAATACCGATGCCCCCGGCTTTCTGCGGGCGCTGCGCGAAGGCGGCGTGGCGCCGGAGGGCAAGAAGATTGTTATCCTGGGGGCGGGCGGAGCGGCACGGGGCGTCTCTCGCAGCCTGGCGGAAAGCGGGGCGCAGCTGGTCATCTTGAACCGTCATCCCGAGACCGCCGCGGAACTTGCCCGTATACTTGCGCCGGCGGCTCGTGCGGGGGTGACTGCTCTGCCGCTGGATGAGGCCAGTATGACCGGAGCAATCCAGGATGCCGATGTCCTGGTGAATACGACCAGCGTGGGCATGAGTCCTGATGAGGACATGTCGCCGGTACCGGTAAAATTACTCAATGCCCGGCTCATGGTGTTCGATATCGTTTATCATCCGGCGGGTACCAGGCTGCTGCGGGAAGCCCGGGCGGCCGGCGCCCGGGTAATCGGAGGGCTGGAAATGATAATATGGCAGGGCGCGCTCGCTCAGCAATACTGGACCGGGCAACCGGCGCCGGTGGCAGTGATGCGGCGGGCGGTACAGAAAGCCCGATATGAAAAATAATATCGTGCTCGTTGGCTTCATGGGAACCGGCAAGACCGCCGTTGGCAGGGTGCTGGCGGCAAAACTGGGCAAGGAGTTCATTGAACTGGACGCGCTGATCGAAAAAAGAGCGGGCGAACCCATCCCGGAAATCTTCGCCCGGCACGGCGAAATACGCTTCCGTGAACTGGAGATTGCGGCGGTGAAGTCAATCGCGCGGCGGAAAAATGCGGTGATTGCTTGCGGAGGAGGGGCGGTACTCAATAAAATAAATATTGACCGGCTCAGTGAACGTGGTAAGATTGTCTATCTCGGTGCCGCGCCGGAGGTAATCCTGCGGCGCATCACGGAGGATAAAACGGAGCGCCCCCTGCTTAAAGCGGAAGACCGGCTGCGGCAAATCAGGGAACTTTTAAATTATCGCAAACCTTATTACGAACGGGCAGCGGATATTAAAATTGATACCTCTTTGCTTGGTACCGAAGAAGTAGTCGGGAAAATAATCAAGCGGTTGAAAAGATGAAAGTAACTCTGGGGAAAAGTGAGGTCAGGGGCAAAGTTACGGCTCCGCCCTCGAAGAGCTATACCATCCGGGGGCTGATGTGCGCCGCCCTCGCCCGCGGCGAGAGCGAGATTGTGCACCCGCTGGTCTCCGATGATACGCTGGCGGCCGCCGAGGTACTGGGCAAAATCGGCGTGGGTATCCGGAAAGAGACGGACCTCTGGCGGGTCAGCGGAGGGAATTTCCGTCCGGCGGAGTCCGACCTGTTCTGTGCTGATTCCGCCGCTACGCTGCGTTTCATGACAGCAATCTGCGCCGCCGTCCCGGGGTACAGCCGGCTGACGGTCGGTTCTTCCCTGGCGCAGCGCCCCATCCGGCCGCTGGTACGGGCGCTCCAGAAAATGGGCGTGGACTGTTCATGTGAGGGTGATTATGCTCCGGTTGAGGTAAATGGCGGGAGACTGAAGGGCGGTGTCACAGACATCGCCGGGAATATCAGTTCCCAATTTATCTCCGCCCTGCTGCTCATCGCACCGCTGACGGAAAAGGGCTTGAAAATCCGCCTGACCAAGCCGCTGGAGTCCCGGTCTTACATTATGATGACTTTGCTTTGCCTGCGGCGCTTTGGGGTAAACGTCAGCCGGGTGCTGGACAAGTTCGTGGCTAGCTGCCAGAGTTACCAGCCGACCAGCTACAGTATCGAAGGCGACTGGAGCTCAGCGTCCTATTTCCTGGCGCTGGGGGCGGCCGCCGGTGAAGTGAGCACGGAAAACCTGAATTCGGCGAGCTGGCAGGGCGACCGGGTCATGCTGGATTTTCTCCGGGAAATGGGTGCCCGGATTGAAATTAACGGCAATACCGTTACCGTGCGGAAGGCGCCGCTGAAGGCAATCAGCGCCGATCTTTCCGATTGTATTGATCTCCTGCCCACGATGGCGGTGCTGGCGGCGATGGCGGAAGGACAGAGTATTTTCAACGGCATCGAGCGGGCACGCCTCAAGGAATCCAACCGGGTGACGGCGGTGCGGGACGGTCTGACGAAAATGGGCATTACAGTTCTTGAAGATAATAACAGGATGACGATTACCGGCGGTGCGCCGAAGAGCGCGGAAATTAACAGTTTCGGCGACCATCGTATTGCGATGGCATTCAGCATCCCCGGTATCATCGCGGGCGATACGGTGATTAACGGTGCAGAATGCGTTACCAAGACCTACCCGCAGTACTGGGACGATTTGGGGAGTATCGGCGGTAAGGTAGCTAAAGATGACAAATAGCTTCGGCAAACTTTTTGCGGTCACGGTCTTTGGTGAAAGCCACGGGCGCTGCGTCGGTGCGGTCATCGACGGCTGCCCGGCGGGACTGCCTTTTAACGAAGCGGATATCCAGCCGGAACTGGACAGGCGCCGCGCCGGAGCCAGTGCGGCAAGCACCTCGCGCGTTGAGGAGGATAAAGTAGAGATTCTCTCCGGGGTTTTCAACGGTTTTACCACCGGCGCACCGCTCATGATGATTATCTGGAATAAAGACGTTGCCCCCGCCGACTATGAAAAGAACCGTTTCCTGCCCCGGCCGGGACACGCTGATTATTCCGCTTTTATCAAATACGGCGGATTCAACGACTACCGTGGTGGGGGCATGTTTTCGGGTCGATTGACTGCCTCTTTCGTCATGGCAGGAACGGTGGCGAAAAAATTGCTCAGTCGGCTGGGCATTGAAGTCCTGGCACATACCGTCGCAATCGGCGGCATCGCGGCGGAGCCGCTCGCTTTTGAAAAAATTAAGGAGAATGCGGAACAAGACTCGCTGCGCTGTGCCGATGCCGACGCGTCCAAGAAAATGATGCGGCTGATTGAGCAGGTGAAAAAAGAGGGCGACAGCGTGGGCGGGATTATCGAGGGGATTGCCCGTAACGTGCCGGCGGGACTGGGCGAGCCGCCTTTTGATACTCTGGACGGCGAACTGGCGAAAGCCCTGCTGGCGATTCCCGCGGTAAAAGGCGTCGAGTTCGGCAATGGGTTTAGCACGGCGCGCCGCAAAGGTTCCGAGAACAATGACCCGTTCACGGTGAAAGACGGTAAAATTTTCATGTTGTCTAACAACGCCGGGGGCATCCTCGGCGGCATCAGCAGCGGTATGTCGGTAGTCGTTCGCGCGGTGGTAAAGCCGACCGCCTCAATCGCCATAGACCAGACGACAGTCGATTTGCAAAAAATGACAGGAGCCACGCTGGGCGTCCGCGGCAGGCACGACGTCTGTATCGTGCCCCGCGCTGTGCCGGTCGTCGAAGCGATGATGGCGGTGACTATTTGTGACTTCGCCCAGCGGGCGGGACTGGTTCCGGGAGTGATTAAATGAGTCTGGATGAACTGAGAAAGAAAATCGATGAGCTTGACGCCAGGGTGGTGGCGCTTATCGGAGAGCGCATCCGCCTTGCCGAGGACATCGGCAGGGAAAAGAACGCTTGGGGCAAACTGATTGTCGATGCCGGGCGGGAGCGGCTGGTAATGGAGCATATCCGCGCCCTTGCCCACGAGAAAAATTTGAATCCGGACGACTTTGAGTCGATTTATAAACAGGTGATTGCGGCGAGCAAGCGGGTACAGGGTGCCGAGGTGGCGTTCCAGGGGGAAAGCGGCGCCTATGCCGAGGAAGCCGCCTTTCAGTTCTTCGGCACCACCATCCAGGTAAAGCCGTGCGAAACGCTGGAGAATGTGTTCAAGGCGGTGGAAAGCGGGGAGGCGCGGTTCGGGGTGGTGCCGGTGGAAAACTCTCTGGAAGGCATCATCAGCCGGGTCTACGACCTCATGCTGGAATCCAACTTGCGGGTGTGCGGGGAGACCGAGCTGCGGGTGAGCCACTGCCTGATTTCCGTCTTTGAGGCTAATCTGGATACCATCAAGCGGGTCTATTCCCATCCACAGGCGCTGGCGCAGTCACGCAAGTTCCTCAAGCACCTCAGCGTCGAGTTGGTCCCTACCGACAACACGGCAACCAGCGTGCGTCTGGTGAAAGAGAAGGGAACGCCGGATAGTGCCGCCATCGCCAGCGCGCGGGCGGCGGAAATCCACGGCATGAAGATAATCGCCCGCGAAATCGAGGACAACCCCAACAACTTCACCCGTTTCTTCATCCTGTGTCAGCAGGACGCGCCGCCTTCGGGGAATGATAAAACTTCAATCGTCTTTTCTACGAAAGACCGCCCCGGCGCGCTGCACGAGGCGTTAAAGGCTTTTGCTTCCCGCAGTATCAATCTGACCAAGCTGGAGTCCCGTCCCACGCGGCAGAAGCCCTGGGAGTACAACTTCTACCTGGACTTCGCCGGGCACCGCGAAGATAAAAAGAATAAAGAGGCTTTACAGGAACTGGAAGCGATTTCTATCTTTGTGAAAGTGCTCGGCTCTTATCCCCGGGCGAGGTGACGGATTTTAATACCCGGTTGCGTCATTCCCACGAAAGCGGGAACCCGGCAATTCCGTAACCGGTTCTGGATTATCGGACTCGACCCGAGAATGACAATTAAAAACTCTCCGAGGTGAATTTTGAAAGTAGCCATTATCGGTGGGGCGGGGAAAATGGGGCGGTGGTTTGCCCGCTTTCTTAAAGAAGACGGTAAGAATGTTGTTATCTGCGGGCGGGATGAGAAGCGCCTGCGGGAGGCGGGGAAAGAGGTGGGGGTTGCCGTTGCGACTGTCGATGAAGCGGTAAAATCTGGGGATGCCGTGCTGCTTTCCGTGCCTCCGGACAAATTTGAAGTAGTGGCGCGGCAGATAAGCCCCTTTGTCAATCCTAAACAGATTGTCATTGATATCGCTTCCATTAAGCAGTTGCCAGTGGACATAATGCACAAATATTTCACGCAGGCTACTGTACTGGGCACTCATCCCATGTTCGGTCCCGGTGCGAAGAATATTTCCGGCAAGAACGTTATCCTGACGCCGACTAATACTGCGGAAACCGCTCTCGCAAACCGGGTCAAAAACTATCTTGAAAGTAAGGGCGCTCGCGTTAGTCTGATGTCCCCTCGTGAGCATGATGATACCATGTCCGTCGTACTTGGGCTGAGCCATTTTATCGCGCTGGTTGCCGGAGATACTCTGGTTGCTTCCAAGCTGAAAAAAGTCAGGGCTTTCGGTGGGACAACGTTCAAGGTGCTGCTGGCGCTGGCAGAGAGCGCGGCGGCAGAAGACCCGGAGTTTTATGCGTCGCTGCAAATGGGACTGCCGGGCATGGACAAGCTGGAAGCGGTATTTAAGGAAAAAGCCGGTGAATGGGCAGAGATAGTAGCGCGCAAAGACAGGGCAGAGTTCATTAGCAAAATGAAAGACTTAAAAACCGGACTTGAGAAAGCCGACCCGGATTTCCGCCGGGCTTATGAGAAATTGTACCGGATTGTGGAAGAGCTTTGATATATTGATGTCATTGCGAGACTATTCTTCCAGATGAAGGGGAAGCAATCTCGTGAGGATTGAATAGATTGCTTTATCGCTATGCTCCTCGTAATGACAGGTTGGTTAATCCTTTACTTCGTAGCTGCCAAAAATAAAGTCCAGGTCTGCCATCAGCGCGTCAACCTTATCCTTTGGGAAAAGCTTGTCTTCAATATCCAGCATCATCTTCGTCTCGGTGCGTACCGAGCCGACGATGTGGGCGCGGATAGCCGTTTCGCTCTGCGCGTTAAAGGTCATCGTAGTGCGCGAGATGAAGTTCGCCGATTCATCGGGCAGGGTATAGGTCTCCAGCTTCGCTTCGCCCGGGCTGGCACCCTGCTTGATGATAAAGTCCTTAATTTCGGCGGAAAGCAATTCGGGGTTTACCTCTCTATAAGATTTTCTGATTTGCATCGGCAGACCTCCTTTTACATCTCGCGGCCCAGATTAGCGAGAAATTCGGCATTGGTCTTGGTCTTGCGCATGCGCTCCAGCACTCGCTCGGTTGCATCTACATAGTTGTCCGGGTTAGAGGCAATCATGGTCACCATGCGGCGCAGCAGCCACACCTGCTTCAAAGCAGCTTCATCAAGCAGCAATTCTTCACGGCGCGTGCCGCTGGGCTGGATGTTGACCGCCGGGAAGATGCGGCGCTCGGAAAGCCGCCGGTCCAGGTGGAGCTCCATGTTGCCGGTGCCTTTGAACTCTTCGTAAATCAGGTCATCCATGCGGCTGCCGGTATCCACCAGGCAGGTAGCGATGATGGTCAGGCTGCCGCCCTCGGCGGTGTTGCGCGCGGCGCCGAAGAAACGCTTGGCGGGGTGCAGGGCGGTGGGGTCGATACCGCCGGAGAGGGTGCGTCCGCTGGAAGGCATCGCCAGGTTGTAGGCGCGGGTCAAACGGGTAATGCCGTCGAGCAGGATGACCACGTCTTTGCCGCTTTCCACGATGCGCTTGGCACGCTCCAGCGCCAGTTCGGCGACGCGGGTCTGGTTTTCCACCGGCTCGTCAAAGGTGGCGGCGATGACTTCTCCCTTCACGGAGCGCTTCATATCAGTGACTTCCTCGGGTCGCTCGCCAATCAGGCAGACTAATATATGAATATCGGGGGCGTTGATATTGATGGCCGCGGCAACCGACTTGAGCAGCAGGGTCTTGCCGGCTTTGGGCGGGGAGACAATCAAGCCGCGCTGTCCGCGCCCGATGGGGGCGACGAGGTTGATGAGCCGAGTGGAAAGGTCGTCCGGGGCATGTTCCAGGTTAATGAGCCGGTTGGGGAAGGTGGGTGTGAGAGATCCGAAGGGCGGACGGTTCTTGGCAAGCTCCGCATTGAGGTCATTGATGGCGATGACCTGGAGCAGGCTGAAGTATTTTTCGTTGTTCTTGGGCGGCCGGCCCTGCCCGGCGACCAGATCGCCGTTGCGCAGTCCGAAGCGGCGTATCTGGGACGGCGAGATGTAGACATCCGTCTGGCTGGGCAGCAGAGTCTCCTGACGCAGGAAGCCGTAGCCGTCCGGCATAATTTCCAGGATGCCGCTGCAGAAGACGAAGCCCTCCTGCTCCGTGTGTGTCTGGAGCAGGCGCATGATGATGTCCTGCTTTTTCAACTCGTCAGCATCAGCAATGCCCATCTCCTTGGCGATGCTGACCAGTTCCTCTTTTTTCTTATTTTCCAGTTCTGTCATGTCCATAGACTAACCTCACTCTCACTACCTGCCCGCTTCCCACTCCAGGAAGGGATAAAATATTTTGTAAATTCCTTTCAATAATTATGAAATGATATATTTGCCCCCGATAATCGCGGGGGTGTCCTTTGAAGCAAAAAAGTAAAGCTAATTGTCTGCCGTGTTTTGAATTATCGGGTTATTTCGCCCCCACTCTTTTCCAGTCGGCTAAAAATCGGGCGATGCCGCTATCCGTCAGCGGGTGCTTTATCATCTGGGTCAGCACGCCGTAAGGGACGGTGGCGATATGCGCCCCGGCTTTGGCGGCGGCAATGCAGTGTAAGGGATGACGGATGCTGGCGGCTATCACCTGCGTGGGGAAATCGTAATGCTGGTAAATCTCCACAATATCTTTAACCAGCTGCATACCGTCGCGGCCGATGTCGTCCAGCCTGCCCACGAACGGACTGACATATGCCGCGCCCGCCAGCGCACCCAGCAGTGCCTGGTTCGCCGAAAAGCACAGGGTCATATTTATCTTGATGCCTTCTTTGCTCAGGACGTTAATTGCCTGCAGTCCCGCCTCGGTTACGGGTATCTTTATATTGACGTTGGGCGCCCAGGCGGCCTTGATGCGCGCCTCTTTAATCATGCCTTCGGCGTCTTCCGCAATAACCTCAGCCGAAATCGGCCCGTTGAAGGTGGAGCAGATTTTTTTGATTACTTTTTCATAGTCCGGGTTGGGTTCTTTCGCCAGCAGGGTGGGATTGGTGGTCACTCCGCTGATGACGCCCAGCGCGACGGCTTTCTTTATTTCATCAAAGTTGGCGGTGTCCAGAAAAATACGCATTGGTCTCTCCTGTGCTAGGTTGACAGCGGCAAAGGCGGCTGCGCGCCTTCCCGTAGAACGTCCTTGGCGATGCTGATAAAATCGCGGAAGAGTGGTTGGGGGCGATTAGGACGGGAATGGAACTCGGGGTGGAACTGTGAACCAAGCATCCATGGGTGGTCTGCCAGTTCGCATATCTCGACCAGCTTATCGTCCGGCGAGGTGCCGCTGTAAATCATGCCTGCTTCGTGTAACACGGTGCGGTAGTCATTATTGAACTCGAAGCGGTGGCGGTGGCGCTCGTGAATCAGCGGTTCTCCGTAAGCCTGCTCGGCGAGGCTGCCGGGGAGCAGCCAGCAGGGGTAGTTGCCCAGCCGCATCGTGGCGCCCTTCGCCTGTATCTTCTTCTGCTCGGGCATCAGGTCGATGACGGGGTGGTGCGACTGCGGATTGAACTCGGTGGAGTTGGGTTCGTCCGATTTCAGGACGTGCCGGGCGAATTCGATGACCATTACCTGCATGCCAAGGCAGAGACCGAGGTAGGGCACCTTTCTTTCGCGGGCGTATTTCGCAGCTTTTATCATGCCCTCGATGCCCCGGATACCGAATCCGCCGGGTACGACAATACCCTGCGCGGTGCGTAAAACGGTATCAATATCCGCCCTGTCCAGTTCTTCCGATTGTACCCAGAGCATGTTCAGTTTTTTGTTATGATAAAGTCCGGCGTGGTAAAGCGCTTCACGTACCGAGTAGTAGGCATCGGTCAGCTCCACGTATTTGCCGACCAGGGCGATGTTGACCGTCTCGCTACAGGTCTTGATGCAGGTCACCAGATCCTGCCATTCGCCCAGTTCCGACTCCTCCGTCTTCAGGTCGAGCTTATCGGCAATGAGCTGCCCCATACCGGCTTGCTCCAGGATGAGCGGGATCTCATAAATCGTGGATACGGTAGGCAGGGGGATGACCGCCTGGCGCTCCACGTCGCAGAATAGGGATATCTTGTCCCGTATGTTGTCCGCGATGGGATGGTCGCTGCGGCAGATAATGATGTCCGGCTGAATACCGATGCGGCGCAGTTCGTTGACGCTGTGCTGGGTGGGCTTGGTTTTAAGCTCCTGCGTCGAAGCCAAAAAGGGTAAAAACGTAACGTGGACGTAAAGCACGTTGTTGCGCCCCACATCTTTGCGCATCTGGCGGATGGCTTCCAGGAAGGGTTGCCCTTCAATATCGCCAACGGTACCGCCGACCTCAATCAGGATGACATCCGCCTGAGATTTATCCGCAAGTCTCTTGAAGCGGTCTTTAATTTCGTTGGTCAGGTGCGGCACAATCTGGATGGTGCCGCCCAGGAAATCGCCGCGCCTTTCTTTGGCGATTACCGAACTGTAAATCTGTCCCGAGGTCACATTGGAATCGGCGGTGAGCTCGACATCGATGAAGCGCTCGTAGTTGCCCAGGTCGAGGTCGGTCTCGGCGCCGTCCTTGGTGACGAACACTTCGCCGTGCTGGTAGGGCGACATCGTACCGGGATCGACATTGAGGTAGGGGTCGAGTTTCTGGACGGAAACCGTGACATGGCGGCTTTTGAGAATGGTCCCGATGGAGGCGACAGTGATGCCTTTCCCTACGGAACTGACTACGCCGCCGGTAACAAATATATACTTAGGCATTAATATTAAACGCTATCCTGGAAAATCTCCAATCCCGAAGGGAGCCGGTGTCTCAGGGAAACTTTGAAGCGATAAGCGTCTGGAATCACGTAAAGCACTCTATCGCATTATTTATAGTAGAAATGAGGACGGGTGTCAAGTGCTTTGCAGAATTAACTTCACCGCTATTATACATACGTTGGGACTGACCTTGTCAAGTTTGACTAACCATGATGGTTACGATAGGATATTAGGAAGGGATTTTTTGCTTCATCTTTTATTCCGGTTATAATCATAGTCTTTCATTTATTCAATATTTATCGTTTATCCAATATTCACGATTTAAGAGGAGGAATACGGATGGCAACACATATGGGGATGGAAGATGGCCTCAAAGAGCTCCACCGCCGCCGTGAAAAAGCCCTGCTGCATGGCGGTAAAGAACAGACCGAATTGCAGCATTCCAAGGGCAGGCTCAACGCCCGGGAGAGGATAGACAAACTTCTTGATGGCGGCAGCTTCTGGGAACTGGGGATGCTCAACCTCTCGGAAAGAGCCGAACTGGCGGACATTACCGCTGCCGATGGGCGTGTCGCCGGTTTCGGTAAGATAGACGGGCGGACGGTTCTGGTGACCGCCGATGACCGCACGGTACTGGGCGGCAGCGATGGCCAGGTGGGCTGCTTCCGCAAGCACCAGCGCCTGCATGCTTACGCAACCCGGAAGGGTTACCCGACCATCTTCATCGGGGATAACCTGGGCGGGTTGAGGCTTCCGGACGGCATGGGCTCCGCCGGCATGAGCAAATCCCCCGCACTGCCGGACTTTGTGCAGATGCCCCGCATCACGCCCCGCGTTGCCACCATTCAAGGCGAGTGTTTCGGCGAGCCGACGTGGATAGCAGTCTGCTCCGATTTCGTGGTGATGACCAAGGGCAGCGCCATGGCCGCCGCAGGACCGCGAATTTTAAAGATTGCCATTGGTGAAGAAATTACTCCGTGGGAACTGGGCGCTCTCGACCTGCGTTACCGCAAAACCGGGGAAATTGACCGCATCGCGGAGAACGACGAGGAATGCATGGCGATGGTACGGGAATTCCTGAGCTACATGCCTTCCAATAACACGGAAGAGCCGCCGTTTGTCGCGACCAAAGACCCCGTCGACCGCCGGATTGATGACGTTGGCAAGATAGTGCCTGACCAGATGAACCGCGGCTATGATATGCATCGCCTTATCAAGCGCATCGTCGATGACGGCAAGTTCTTCGAGATGAAACCGGAATTCGGTAAATCCGTCATTACCACTCTGGGCAGGGTGGGAGGCTATGTCATGGGCTTCATCGCCAACAACCCAATGTTCGATGCCGGCGCCCCTTCCGTACAGTCGATTGAAAAGGCGGTTGCTTTTATCTGCCTCTGTGATTCTTTTAATATCCCTTTCGTCAATATTGCCGACGTTCCCGGCATGTTCCCCGGCAGCATCTCGGAAAAGCAGAAGCTGCCGACGCGAATCATGAGCTGGGTGACCGCAGGTCAATTAGCCACCGTACCCAAGTTCTCCATCACCATCCGTAAGGCTTACGGCATCGGGTGGAACGTGATGCTGGGGCCTTACCAGACCGCCGATTTCTGCGTGGCGTGGCCGACGGCTTCCATCAGCTTCGTCGACCCGATTATCGGCGTCGACCTGGTGCACGGCAGCAAGATAGCCGCCGCGGCTGATCCTGATGCGGAACGGGCGCGCCTGCTCGACGATTGGGGCGATACCAGCCAGCCGTGGAAGGCGGCGGAAGAGCATCATCTCGATGATATCATCGACCCGCGCGATACGCGCAAGTGGATTTACGAAGCCTTGCAAATCGCCCGGGGCAAGAAAGGGACTACGGTGGGCGAGCACCGGCTTCAGACCTGGCCGAGAATGCTGTAAAAGAACGGTTTGATATTTTCTCTCATGTGGAGGAAGGGTTAAAAGAAAAAAAAGAGGGAGGGGGCAATTCGCCCCCTCCCTTAAATTTTACCCTGCAATTAACTACTTTTTCTTTGCAGTCGCCTTTTTCGCGGAGGTTTTGGTTGCTTTCCTGGCTGGAGCTTTAGCCGCTTTGGCACGGGCGGAAGGTGGTTCGTATTTCACCTGTTTCTTCGCCAGGATATCGCGGTCGCCGCCGCTCATGCCGGCAATGTAGCGTACCAGCTTCTTGCGTGCTTCGATATCGTACTGGGTGGTGATGGCAATCTGCTCCATGACCGGCGAGCCGCCGCCATGGTAGTTGCCCACGTTCAGGATGCCGCCGGTTGCCGAGCAGAGGAAATCACCGAGGTAGCGCCAGAACTGCGCTTGGTCTTCGGTCGAGATGTTCGGGCTGCGGCGGGTATATTTCATCAGTAGGTTGGCGATGTCTTTGTTCTTGAAATCCTTCTCGTGGGGGAAGGTGGCGGTGACGCCGCCGCTGATGGCGCAGAGGATTTCCTGCTCGCGGTAGACCGCCTCACCGGAGAGACAGCGCCCGACGTTGCAGTAGATGGAATTGGGAATATAGGAGCCGGGGCCGTAGGGCACAAAGCCCACGCCGGGCATATAGACCTCGGGTTTGCCTAGGTCGGAGGCAGTGTAACCTGCGGCATAGCCGAGCTCGATGGTCATGATAAGCTCCGCCAGTGCCTCGCGGATATGCGGGGCTTTATGGATGTTGTTCACCTCGGCGGCAAGGGCAGCCGCGCCCAGCACCAGGTCTCCGATAGCCGGTTTGCAGCCGGAGTAGGAATGGCGATGGAACAGGGCGAAAAGCAGGGCAAGCGTGCCGCCGTGCTGCCATTCGCCGGCAAGGAAAACACGTTCCCACGGCACGAAGCAGTTATCGAATATCATGTAGGAGTCGGTCTGACCGGGCACGAAGCCGCGCTTGAAATACTGTCTTTCACGGAAATTATGGATGGTGACCACCTGTTTCAGCCCTTCCCAGTCCGCCGGGACGGCGAAAGCGACGGCGTAGTCCTTGTCCTCGGCGCGGAGGGCGCGGGTGGGAATACAGACAACTTCATCGGCGACGGAGGCTTCGGAGATGTGCAGCTTACAGCCGCTGACGACGATGCCGTCGCTCAGTCTTTCCTTGATGCGCACATAGGCATCGGGGTTGGGCTGGTCGGCAGGGCGCAGCAGGCGGTCGCCCTTGACATCGGTCTGGGCACAGCAGGCGACGAGGTCTTCTTTCTGGAAGCGGGTAAGCCACTTTTTAAAGTTCTTGTGGTACTCGGTGGCGCCCTTATTGGAACGGTCGGCTTCATAGGAGACATTGTAGACGGCGTTGGTACCATCGATGCCCATGCAGCGCTCGATGCAGCCGCCGGCTTTACAGCAGAGCATGCGGGTCATGTCCTGCTTGCGGTGCAGGTCTTCGGTGCTGTGATGGATATGGGTATAGCGGTTGATTTTTTCGCCGGTGAGATGGGAGATGGCGGTGCATAGCCCTTCGTTCTCCGGCTTGGCGGCTTCTTCATAGGTCAGTCCGATGGTGTTGAGCGTATCAGTCTGGCGCTCATCGGTGCGGTCCATTAACTCTCCATCGAAGTAGAGGTTACGCCGCATCTTGCTTAGTCCCTTGATGTATTGTTGCTTGGTCCTCACTGATCCTCCTTAATTTTATGGATAGACTTGTTACTATTATGATATTATATCCACACAAAAATGTCATATTTAGCTATGTGTAACAAGCGTCTCGCCCGTCTTCTCGGCGTTATGTTATAATTTATTGTGGGTATTAAAGTAATCGCGACCAATCGTAAAGCGTTCCACGAATACCACATCGGTGAGAATGTCGAGGCGGGAATCGTCCTGACCGGCTCGGAGATAAAGTCCATCCGTGAGGGCAGGGTAAGCCTGGGTGAATCTTACGTGCGACCCGAAAGAGGGGAGCTCTGGCTGCTGGGCGCCCATATCGCCCGCTATGGTACCGATGGTCGTGCCGACCATGAGCCGATTCGCCCGCGCAAGTTGCTCCTGCACCGCCGTCAGATTGCCGGGTTGACGAGAGAGGTCGCCGAAAAGGGCTTGACGCTGGTGCCTGTGAAAATATATCTTAAAGCCGGGCTTGCCAAGCTTGCCATTGCCCCGGCGAAGGGCAAGAAGCTATACGATAAGCGCGAGTCCATCATGCGGCGGGAAGCCGAGCGGGAGATGGGGCGAGCGGTCAAGAAAGCGAAGCGCTAGTACTTTAAAAGTTGAATGGGGACGCGTGGTTTCGACGGAGGAAGCCCGCTACAGGATTGCAGGCTGAGGTGCCACTATCTCAATAAACAGGTGGCAAAAAACAAGTGACGAACCAGTAATGGTTGCCGCCTAACATAGCTTAGGCTGCCATCCAACCTGACCCCTCCCCGACGGGTTGGGATTGGGTGCCGAAATGCCGGGGTGCCGCCGCCCCGATGCCGGTAAGGGCAGCGAAAGATTCATCGGCTGGCGGAATTGAACTCGGCCAGTTGAGGTCGGTCCCGCGAGATTTAAAGAGCTGGCTAAGCTTGTAGGATATCCTGGGCAGTTTCTTTCGGACGGGGAGTTCGACTCTCCCCCGTCTCCACCAGAAACACGGACGAGCCCTGATAAGGCTCGTTGATGATACGGATTTTAGAGCCGGTTTTGGTAGCCGCCACCTGGAAGATCGGTTTGAAAGGTGGCTTGGGTCGGATGGCGACAATCGACTTGGTCTGTTTCGATTCAAAGTAAACCGCATCCAGCATGGTCAATAAGAGCTTTCTGCGCTCGTCGGGATTAGCCGCATTCCATAGGGTTGGCAGATTCAGGATTAACTTACCCGCTTCTTCAGCGGCATCCGCCTGAGGCATCACCAGAGACTCAAGGTCCATTTCCAGCAACTTCTTCTGGCGGTGATATTCTTCATCCGGGAAGAGACCATCGACGTAGGCTTTCGTCATTCGGCGAAGCTTTTCCTGAGTAGCGACTCGCTGCTTTTTCACTCTCTCCACTTCATCCTTAAGGGAAATGATTGCTAATACTTCTTCAATCCACTGCGGACCCAGTTCAATATTAGATATTAGTTTGTCAATTTGATCATCGGCTACTTCGCAAGTGATAGAGCCGCCATGAGCCGGGCAGGGAGCCAAGCTTCTGGACGCCTGATGCTCCCGGTAGTAGCGGTGCCCGTTCTTGTAGGTCTGCGCCCACATCGGCATGCCGCAGTACGAACATCTTATGATACCTTTAAGCAGATAATGCCTTTCTGGTCTATTCTGAAGGGTCTCAGACCTGCCCGAATTCTTCTTTAAAGTCATTTGCACGATATCAAAAAGTTCTTGAGAAACCAGAGTTCCATGCGCCCCGGGGAATAGTTTTCCTCTGTGAGTCACTTTTCCGGCGTAGAAAGGATTATGCAGAATGCCTCTGACTGAAGCGGTAGTGAAGATTCTGGGACCGGAGATGAAACTGCCATCCGGCGCCTCAATACGGTGCATGTTCCTTGTTTTGAAGCCATTCTCATTCAGGTATGCAGCCAGCTGACATAAAGTGGTACTTCCGTTTACATATCTGTTAAATAGTTCTTTTACTGCATCTCCCTCTTTCGCATGCGGATGTACTCCACCTGAGTGCTCCTTTTCACAACTAAGGATCTTTTCGCCTTTTTCTGACTCTTTCCAACAGGACTCGTAACCGAAAGGGATGCCGCCGGTATGCTTGCCTTCAACTGCTCTTTGCTCCAGCCCCTTCCTCACATGATTACCCAGAGATTCGGAATAGAACTGAGCAAAAGCTCCCAGCATCTGGGTAAAGAGCATGCCCTCCGGGCGGGAGTAGTCGATGTTCTCAACGATGGAAACGAGACCGACCTTGTTCTTGCCCAGCAGAGTCAAAGTCTCCAGGGTAACTTTCAGGTTACGAGACCATCTATCGAGGGTATGGACGACTACCACATCGAATTCGTTTCTTGTGGAATCATCAAGTAATTTTCTGAAGATTGGTCGGCGAGCAATCGCTTCGACATGTGCCGACCTTCCCTCTTCGCGGTAGACTCTGACCGGCTCCCAACCCCGAGTTTTGCATAGCTCTTTATAAAGCCTTTCCTGGGCATCGAGGGAATGCCCATCGACCTGGGAGAGGGAAGAGACTCTGACATAAGCGACTGCTCTCACTGCATGACCTC
This sequence comes from Dehalococcoidales bacterium, assembly GCA_028712355.1. Taxonomy (GTDB): domain Bacteria; phylum Chloroflexota; class Dehalococcoidia; order Dehalococcoidales; family RBG-16-60-22; genus JAQTQH01. The sequence continues at coordinate 5,795 of JAQTQH010000019.1, read as the reverse complement.
TTTAGTACTCTTATCGTTTCTGGCAGCAATTGCCAGGGCTACTTCAGCCAGGGAATTGAGGAAGCGACGGATCGTTACCTCATCGACCTCGCCGATAGTTCCATCTTGTGTGTCGCACAGTGTATACGTCTCGTGTATACTTGTCAACACCCTTTTATCGGTATTTCCCTGGGATTCCTTAGCCACTGGGCTTCTTCCTCACATCGAGCAATCGTTTCAGAGTCGCGTAACCGATTTTCAATTCTTTGGCCGCCTGCCGTCTGGACACCTTGCCCTGCGCAAGACGCTCCAAAATAGCTCCAAAACACTTTTGGAAGTCCGGTCTATCGGTTACCATTGGTCTGCCGATTCGGTGACCTTGTTTTCGAGCCCTTTCCATCCCCGCCTTGACTCTTTCCCGCAAGATGCCTCTTTCCAGTTGGGCGTAAGCGACGGTAATGTAATATAACGCTTCGCCAAATGGTGAAGTGGTATCCAGCCATGGCTCGGTGTAGGACCGTAGCCCAACACCCCATGTTCTAAGTCTTTCTAGAGTAGTAGCGGCATCCAGGACGGACCGGAAAGCCCGGTCCATCCTCCAGACAGTAAGCAGGTCAAACTTTCTTTTACTGGCTGCGTCGAGCAGTTCCCGCCATGCTGTTCTATGGACGAGGTCAGTGGCTGGAGCCTGGTCAGTATACTCTTTAAAAAGTACCCACTTCTGGTCATTCACAAACTCCCGTAATGGAATCAGCTGGGTTTCGGGATTTTGCTCCTTGTCGGAGGTGGAGACGCGGGCATAGATGGCGACCTTCATCTGCTATTCCTGTTGGACTTCCAGGTTTTCCAGCTTATCCAGCAGTTCCTGAACATAAGGACGGTGGGTGATAAAACCGCGAAAGTGACGACCATCGGCGGCGCAGATGAGCATGACAAAAGGTTTGCCGGACTTCCTGCCATGCGTCAGCCTTACCGACAGGGGCAGCAGGCATACCGGACATTGCGGTAATTCAGTGACCATGGGCATCCTCCTTTTCGAGATAGGATTTACATAACAGGTAGAGTGCGGTACTACGCAGGTTGGGGCTATCGGAGTGAGAGTGGTAAGCCTGAGGCATCATTCTGTCCAGAGCCTGCTGCACCACTTCGAGCTGCTTTGCGGTGAGCCGGAATTGTAAAGTTCTCAATCTGACCGCCCTGGCTTTCTCCCATTGCTGCAGGCAAACCGCTAATGACTCTTTTCCCAGGGTATTCAGAGCGTTCAAGCTGGCAGTTGTCTCAGGAAGAAGTTCCAGCACTTTATCCGGGGACACGGTCTGTAAAACCTCACGGATTACTTCGGCGCGCAGGCCCAGGTCGTCATCGCCATGGATGCGGTTGAGTGCTTCAGCAAGGAGACGAGCTTCGGTATTGTCCAGGTCGACGACCACGCAAGGGACGGGCGAGATACCCGCTTCTTTAAGGACTTTCAGCCGCTGGTTACCGGAGAGGACTTCATAATGTCCGGATTTATCCAGTTGACGTACTACAAGATTTTGCACTATACCATAGCGTCGAATACTCCGGCGTAATCTGCCTAGAGTTACCTCATCGGCGACATTCGGATTCCAGGGGGCCCCGAGAAGGGCATCAATGGGCAGGTCAATCATTTTCATAGTGGGGCTCCTCCTTCTTGGGGTAGGGCAGGACTGCTACCTTGAGGCGGCTTTTCCAGGAATCATCAAGGAATTTTATGTACCGGTACTTTGCAGCTTGGTTGATCAGTTTTACCTCAAGATTGTTCCGTCGCAGGTACTTTACCGAATGAGTGCCGAGCCTATGTGCCAGGGAACGCGAATGACGAGGTTTACCATCGCCCAGGTCATAGAGGGGCATCGCGGAAGACAATCCTGTATACAACCATCCTGCTGCCTGATAAACAATACCAACGTGCCCTGCTGACGGGTCGGCATAAGAGACAAGGAATTTAACGCTTGTATTCTGCCGGAGAGAACGGACTGCTATGCCAAGCACCTTGGAAGCCGAATTGTGGGGCAGTTCCCGAGACAGCCATAATCTGGTTAAGGCGAGACAATCATCGATGGTGGCATCCTTGACGAGGTTGTAGGCATAGGCGGGACCGGCGCCGAGGGTAAGCGCGCCGAGCAGACGATTACTCAGGAAGATGCCAAAGCTAAGCATCGTACCGGCGGGTATCGAATGCAAATAATGGTGCCTGGCTATCAACGTCTTCGCCGCCACGAAGGGAATGGGTTTGATGATAATGGAGTGGAGCGCCGGACGAGGCGTTGAACCCGCTCCTTCGCCCTGGAAGAAGGCTGTGCTGATTGTTACATTATCGGCGCTCATGGCATACCTCGTATCTGGCGGTAAGCAACCTGACGGGAAAAGAAAAAGGGGTGAGCCTGAACCTCTCCGGTCAGGTTGCTCACCCCTTTATTCAATTTCTGGAGTTGCCGGTACAAAACAAAAGGGCCTGGAGCCGGTTTGTACCAACTTACTCCAGACCCTAATTCAACCCTATGATACTATCTCGTTTTTGTCAAGCTTTTAGCTACGAAATTGGCTTTTAGCCAACGGTCGGGGTACTGCAGGGGGCAGAGCGCGGGCGGTTACGCTCATAGAATTCCCTTCTCGTGCTACCCATGCTAACCATACTATCTATGTACGTACAGGATAAAATCCGAGTGCTCAGTGCTCAGTACTCGAGTATATTCCCCAGTACTGGGGGTGACCCCCCTCTCCCGCCATATGATTGAAGGGCAAATCCGTCAAATTTCAGTTTCACTGAGCAGCAACTGGAATGAGTTCTCGACACCGAGCCGGTATAATCATTACTGTGGTGAGAGGAACCTGGATTTAGTTTGGCAATACCGAAAAATCAGGAGGTGGTAATGCACAAACTTATTTACTGTTAAGGCGGACTCCGTAAAGTTGTGGGAAGTTGATTTCTCGATCAGCCTTAGAAATAACGGTGGTTATTCCCATTACCTAATATTGTTTCAATTTCTTCTGGATAAACAAGGTGACTTTTGTTAACTGATTAAACAAAACCAGGAATTGTGTCGTAATTAGGCAATGAACGAATACAGATTATCGGCGCCCTTGGTTATTTTCCAATTGTTGCAAGCTCTTTACTATTTTGGAGAATGGAAATATACTGAGATGCGGTTGTGGGAGGTGCAAAATTCAAAGTCGTAATCGTTTCAAACTGAAGATAACCGGAATAATACTGTTTACCGTTTTCATGTGCTTTAACTTGTTCTCCTCGTGTACTTCAAAGGCAGACATCGCAAATCAGGTGTTATCTCAAAGCTCCTCGGGACTGGTTGAAAAACTGACGCTTGATGACCTCGTTTCACGGTCGGATGCGATTGTCGTCGGTAAGGTAGCCAGCATTTTATCTAAACAAGAAGCAAACGGTAATGTTGTTACATTGGTTTCGGTGTCGGTCCAGCAACTGTTAAAAGGCGAATCTCGTAAAGAGTTGGTTATTCGCGTTCCCGGCGGCAATCTTAACGGGACAAGTATGGAAGTGGAGGGCGCCGCCAAGTTCCAGGCTGGAGAGACTGCAATAGTCTTTCTTGAAGGTACTAACGGTACGTTCAATATCATCGGCGGTTTCCAGGGAAAATTCAACGTCAGCGGTGATAATTACGTTGACAAAGTACCTTACCCGGAGTTTATCGGGCAAATCATGGATGTCCTGGCAAAACAATAGGAGGTAAGCCATGAAGCGAATATGGCGTTGCCGAGCAGTACTAACGACTTTACTCGTTTTACTGACAGCGCTTCAGGGCAGCCTACCTGGCTACATAGGACAGGCACCAGCTCCCGCACTGGCGGCTGGCTCTGAGAATGCCCAATCAGTTACCACTTTTCAAATAGCCAATGCGTTAGCCACACCCGGTGATAATACCAGCCTCAAGGACCTCACGGAAGGGGCTGATGCCATTGTTGTCGGAACGGTCATTGAAACCATCAGTTATTGGAATGATGGACATACCAGCATTTTTACTTCTGCAGTGCTGTCCGTAGACGAAAAGCTGAAAGGCGAGACCACTCAGGAACAGATTACGGTTAACTTCCCGGGTGGCAATGTTGACGGGCTGAGTTTGTGGGTTTCGGACATGCCGAGTTTTAACGTCGGTGAACAATCATTGTTGTTTTTGAAAAGAGACGCCAAACAGCAAACCCAGGGAATGAAGGGAAACAAGCAGCTTGCGGGAGACCTTTACGAAGTTTATCACGGATATCGGGGAAAGTATTCCGTGTCAAAAGAAAAAGTCGGTAATTTGCCCTTGAGAGATTTTAATGACCGAGTAAAAGCTATTCTTCAAGGGCAGGTTGTACCGGAGACGGAACTATCGGCATTGCAGGCACCTTTAACTTTCCCATTCTCCTTTTCAGGGTATTCCTGGTCACATCCGCCTAGCCCCGCAATTAGCTTTAGAATCAATGAAAATACCTCCGATTGTACCGGGGAAGGTGCGGCAGTGCAAACTGCCGCAGCCACCTGGAATGCTGCCGGAGCATACTTCTCTCTCAACTATGCTGGTGCTACTGGGACGACAACTGTTGCTTATAATGGGACAAATGAGATTATATGGAGAGATTTCGGGAGTGGTGGCACAGTGGGATTGACCAGCATCTGGCATCTTACCGGTAATACGAATATCCTCGAATGTGATATGGAGTTCAACGATTACTATACATGGAGCACCGCTGCAACTCCACCCGCAGGTCGATATGATACACAAAGTGTTGCCCTGCACGAATTTGGACACTACCTCTGCCTGGATGACTTGTACGATGATGATGACAGCACCAAGGTAATGTACGGCTACGGTTCGACAGGTCAGATAAAGCGGACGCTTCACACTGACGATATCGCGGGCATCCGGTCAATATATGGGTCATCGCTAACCGCTCCTACCGTAACCAACTCCAGCGGCGCGAGCAATGTTGCACAAACTTCGGCGCGTTTAAATGGGCAGGTAAGCTCGACCGGCGGCGAAAACCCGACAGTCCATATCTACTGGGGCGATAACGACGGCGGCAATACGGCGGGAAATTGGGACCACGACATCAATCTGGGGATTAAAGCCGCCGGCTCTTTTTATTCTGATATTACCGGCTTGACCGGCAACTTCCCGTATTATTATCGCTGCTATGCGGTAAATTCTATCGGGGGAAGCTGGGCATCCACTACTACATCTTTTACCACATCGCCGGTAGCTCCTGCCGTGACTAATTCGACCGGCGCCAGTAACCTTGCTCCAAAATCAGCCCGGTTGAACGGTCAGGTAACCTCGACCGGCGGCGCAAATCCCACTGTCCACATCTACTGGGGAGACAACGACGGCGGCACAACCGCGGGAAATTGGGACCATGACGTTAACCTGGGAGCCAAGGCAGCCGGTGCGTTTTATGCTGATATCTCCAGCTTGCAGGCAAGCACAACTTATTATTACCGCTGCTATGCCGTCAACTCAGCCGGTGGGAGTTGGGCTGCCAGTACCGCTTCCTTTACAACATCCCCACCTTCTCTTCCTCCATCAGTGACAACAAGCGCCGCTGATAATATCACCTCTAGTAGTGCCCGATTGCCGGGGAACCTGACCGGTCTTGGGGATTACAGTTCGGCGGATGTATCATTTCTTTGGGGCTCTGTGTCCGGTGCTCTTGACCATCAATCGATAACACAGTCATTAACCTCTCCGGCAGCTTTTAACACTAGCATCACCGGTCTACTACCCAGCGTCACCTATTATTTTAAGGCTGTCGCGGTCAGCGATAATGTCACTGTATACGGT
>JAQTQH010000018.1 GCA_028712355.1 Dehalococcoidales bacterium | reverse complement strand
TGTTTCTGCGGCTAATGGGCGCATCATTGGCATGGGCGCAGTGGATGGACGAAGGGTAGCTATCGAGGCACAGGACAATACCGAGCTCGGCGGCAGCGGCGACCTTTATGCCCATCATAAAGTAGCGCAGCTAGTGAGGATGGCTAACGAACGGGGCTACCCGATAGTGCGACTGATGGACGGCATCGGCGGTGCCCGGCTCCCCGAGCAGATGGGCTCCCGTGGCATGGTCCACGATAAAAACATTGGCGGAGGGATGCCGGATGACATGTTCCAGGTGACGCGGCAGACGCCGCGGGTAACGGCAATACTGGGGGAGTGTTTCGGGGAGCCGAGCTGGAACGCCAGCCAGTCGGACTTCGTGGTGATGGTGAAGGGAGGCGCGATGGGAGCGGCGGGCCCGCGGATTATCCGGGAGGCGATTGGGGAAAACATCACACCTCAGGAGCTGGCGGGGTGGGAAATCCACGCGAAATATACCGGGCAAATCGGAGCGTTTGCGGAAGACGAAGCGGAGGCGTTCCGGATTATCAAGAAGTTCCTGAGCTTTATGCCCTCGCACAATGGGGAGGAAGCGCCGTTTCTGGACAGCGGTGACCCGCCGTTGCGGAAGCTGGAGAAGGTTGACAAGATTATCACAGATCAGCTCAACCGAGGGTATGATATGCACCGGTTCATCAAGATGCTTGTTGACAACGGCGACTACCTGTCGATAAAAGATTACTGGGGGCGTGGGGTAACGACGTGCCTGGGGCGGATTGGGGGGATGGCGGTGGGAATAATCGCGAACAATCCGCTGTATAATGCGGGCGCGCCGGACGTCGCGGCGACGGAGAAAGAGGTTCACTTTCTCTGTCTTTGTGATTCGTTCAATATACCGATAGTGTGGCTGGCGGACGTGCCGGGGATGTTCCCGGGGACGGACTCGGAGAAGCTCAAGCTGCCCACCAAGATAACGACGTTGTTACAGGCGATTGGGCTGGTGACGGTGCCGAAGGTGGGGGTGTTATTGCGGAAGGCGTACGGGATAGGGTGGAGGTGTATGGGGATATCGCAGGACGATATGTATGCCGCGTGGCCGATAGCGTCGATCAGTTTTGTGGACCCGGCGACGGGGATCGAGCTGGTGTACGGGCGTAAGATGGCGAATACTCCTGACCGCGCGGGAGAGAAGGCGCGGTTACTGAAGGAGTGGTCGGTTGACAGCGCGCCGTGGGGCGCGGCGGCGACGAAACCCCTGGAGGTAATCGACCCGGCAGATACGCGGAAGTGGATCTATGAAGCATTAATCATCCTCAGGGGGAACCGGAAGAACTTCATCGGCAAGCATCAGCTGGCTACCTGGCCTGGCGGTTTTTAGCGTTATACCCGGCTTTAGATAATCAAAAAGGAGAGGAGGTGATTCCCCCTCTCCTTTGTTATTTATGCCCAGGTCGCGTCCGGTTATACCGGCCTGACGAACGGTTTATCTTTCATGGCGTGCGCTCTCAAGTACGGCTGGCTGTAATTCACAAGCCGGCAGATTACTCGCCTGGTATCACGCGGGTCGATAACATCCGTTACCTCACCCGCCTCGGCATTCCGGAAAGGAGAACGCAGGGAAATAAGCTGTGCTTCAATCTGTTTGAGCTTGGCTTCCGGGTCCGGTGCGGCGGCGATTTCGCTCTTGTAGGAGGCTGCCGCGCCGCCCTCGATTGGAATAGCGCCCAGTTCTGCACTGGGCCAGGCGAACAGCGGCATAAGGCACGGGTTGCCGCCGAAGCTGAAGAAGGCGCTCCCCGCCATGCCATAGGATTTTCTTATCAATACGTTTACCTTGGGCACCGTGGTGTTAGAACCTGCGAAAATAGCCGCCACGCCATACCGTACCGTTGCCATCTTTTCCGCTTCAGGTCCAATCATGAATCCGGGAGTATCGGTCATGAGCACGACTGGGATATTGAAAAAATTACACAGCGTAGCGAAGCGCGCCATCTTTTGGGCGGCATGCGCATTAATCGCACCGGCATCTACCATGGGGTTGCTGGCGATTATCCCGACCACGTATCCGCCCATACGGGCAAGTACCGTGATGATGCCGCCGCCGTAGTACTTGCGCATCTCGAAGAACTGGCCCTTATCCACGATAAGGCGGATTACCTTGTACATGTTGTACGATTTTTTCCGCTCTATCGGAACGATGTTTAAAAGCTCTTCCTCGCGGCGGTTGGGGTCGTCCCCCATATCTTTGCGGGCCGGTACCTCGTGCGTATTGTTTGGCATGTAACTCAGGAACTCTCGTACCTGCCGGAAGGCGTCCTCTTCACTATCGGCTTCGTTATCCACCACGCCGGTCTTCCTGACGTGTAATTCTGAACCCCCGAGATCTTCCTTCGTGATTTGTTTGCTCAGTGCCCGGTCTACCAGGGGCGGTCCTGCCGGGAATACCTGTGCAATTCCTTTGACCATCACGGAGAAGTGGCAGTACATGGAATCGCCCGCCGTATGTCCGGCGCAGGGTCCTAGGAGTGCGGATACTACGGGTACCCTTTCCATCACGGCGGCATTCCACCACCTGACGCCGGTGGCGCCGCTGGCGCCGGTATCCGCGATAGTGCGGCCCCGGTTAAGGGTATCCGCCACGTTAGCACCCGCCCCGTCCAAGAGCTGTACCATCGGGATTCCGTATTGGTACGACATGGGTGAAACGAAGTAGGAACGCCATTTTTCGATTCCGATGGGGCTGCTGCCGCGGACGGTGAAATCCTCACCGGCGATGGTTACCGGGCGGCCGTCAATCTCGCCAAAACCGCTCACCATGCCCGCGGGGGTGAAGCCAATCATATCGCCGTTCTCGTCGTATTCGCCCCGCCCCATGAGCCCTCCCGCCTCGAAAAAGGTGTCCTTGTCCAGGAGCAGGTTGATGCGCTCGCGGACGGTCAGTTTGCCGTTGGCATGCTGCCGCTCGACATTTTTCTTGCCGCCCATCTGCTGCGCCGCCTCCCGCCGGCGGTGCAGTTCGGTGATGGCATCCGCCCATGAGGTGCCCGGTTTGCGGGTGATTATCTTTTCAAATTTGTCTGACAATATTTTTTAGCCTCCCTTTATAGTATTGCGTTAAAATCGCACCAGCCACTGGCAATTCCTCTCCCGTTAAAACACAGCGGAATCAAGCCGCGTGGCTCAAAAAATCCCTTGTCCCCGTATCTACAACGATTACCTGACCGGTTATGGCGCTTGACTCGCTGGATGCGAGAAAGAGCGCCGTATTCGCGATATCCTGTGTGGTCGCCACTGCCCCCAGCATGGATAGCTGTTTTTTCTTTTCAATAAAGGCGGCAAATTCCTCCTCCGTTCTGCCTCTATGTGTAAAATCGGTGACGGTCAATCCTGGTGCGATGCCGTTGACGCGGATACCATACTTACCCAGCTCGTTCGCAGCCTTCTTGGTGAATGTAAACAGAGCCCCCTTGGAAACGGAATAGACCAGGTTTTTCTCGGTAGCGTTGCCGAGCCCCGCTATTGAAGCTATGCTGATGATATTACCCGACTTTCTTTCTACCATGTGCCGGACTACCGCCTGCGTGCAGTTGAACGTGCCCTTGAGATTGGTATCGATTACGGTATCCCAATCATCTTCCGTGATATCCAGGAAATCAGCCCGACGGGTCAGACCGGCGTTGTTCACCAGGATGTCAATCCTGCCGAACTTTTGAATGCCTGCCCTGACCATTTCGTCAACTTCGTTGCGCCGGGAGACATCCGCCTTTACTGCAATTGAATCCCTGCCCAGAGCCTTAACTTTTCGGGCCACCTCGCCGGCTTCAACGGTACTGCTGGCATAATTGACGATGATATCAGCCCCCTCCCCGGCAAATGCCAGTGCTATCGCTTCTCCGATACCCCGGGAAGCACCGGTAATCAGGGCTACTTTGTTCCCAAGTCTCATCACCAACTCCTGCGGTTGCCACACTCCGGCTCCGGCTTCTTTAGAAATTCACAACATGCTATCAAAGTTAATCAGGCTGTGGTGAGCCTGACCTGCTTGATTACTGCTAAGCGGGAATGTTAAATGATTTTCGGTACGCCCATCATCATGTTAGGAAGCCACAGCGAAAGCGCCGGGACCGCCACGATAATTGCCACGCGTATCAGATCCATGACGACGAAGGGCCAGTTTGCCTGGAACAGCATGCTGATTTCGGCCTCTTTTCTCATGGACTTGAAGGCAAAAAGATTTACTCCCACGGGAGGTGTGATGACGGCTATTTCTACCGTTATCGTAACGATCACACCGTAAAGTATCGGGTCGTATCCCAATGGGCCGCAGACGATGGGGAACGTCAGCGGTATGAAAAGCAACATCATGGGCGTGGCGGGGATAAGACACCCCGCGATGAAGAACACCATGATTATTACCGCCATAATCATAGCGGGGCTTGCGTTCAAATTGGCAATGCTGTCTCCTATGGCTCTGGACAGACCGCTCAAGGCGATGAAGTTCGAAAAGATGAGCGAGGCTACGATAATCAGTAAAATCATGGAAGAGTTGGCCAGCGCATCTTCAGTAGCCTTGCGGATTGAAGGTATGTGGAATCCTTTTCGGGAAATTAGAATTATGAAGGTGACAAAAGCGCCGACGGCGGCTGCCTCGGTCGGCGTGAATATGCCCATATAAAGCCCTCCGATGACCACCGCGAACACCAGCAGCATGCCCCAGACGTTCTTTAACGATGAGATTTTCTCCCGCAAAGTTGAAGATGGTCCGTGGGGCCCCGGCCATATGTTGAACCCTGCCAGACAAATAATTAGAATTGTGTACATTGTTGCCTGCAACAGTCCCGGTATTATTCCGGAGATGAATAAACGGCCTATCGAAGTCGTGGTAATCACGCCGTAGATGATGAATGACATGCTGGGCGGGATGATGGTTCCCATTGTCGCCCCTGCCATAATCGCCCCTGCCGCCAGGCGCTTATCATACTTAAGGTCTACCATAGCATCATAGGCTATCGGGGTAAAAGTCAAGACCCCGGCGGTGCTGGAGCCGGTAACGGCACCAAAAGCGCAGGTACCCCATACGGTGGTTAAAGCGAGACCGCCGGGGAGTTTACCGAACCATTTAAGAGCCGCGGAATAAAGGTCCGGCCCGATGGAAGAGACGTTGGCAAACATCCCCATCAGCACGAACAACGGGATAGCGGTGAGGGTGTAGCTGGAGATGCCGTTGTAAATTATAACCGGTATTGAACCGAGCGCGGCTTGAATGCTGGTCATGTACCACAATCCCAGGAAACCGGTGAATCCAAAGGCAAAGGCTATCGGCATCCCGAGAAATATCAGTGTGAAGAGAAATAAGAATCCGATAATCCCGATAGTAAGCGGGGAAAGTTCCATGTATGCTATTACCTCCTATCCCGACCTTTACCTGAAAGTAGTGATTCTATTTGAAATAGGGGCGGTGAACTGGCGCATCATAATTCAAATGCGGTTAACAGTATTTGACGATAACCCCGGGAAATTGGTGAAAAATAAATTTTACGAATATTACCGCTTGCCAAAAACTCAATCCGGAAAGGAAAAGCTTCAACGGCAGCTCCGCTATTCATATTCTTTAACGGAAATGGCGACTTTTCCCCTCTCTCTCTTCCGGAATTTCACCAGTTCATCATAGATGTCGATGATGAGTTGTAGCGCCAGTATCGCCACTCCGAGAGCCAGGAGGAGCTTAAATGGCCATACCGTTAAATGGATAACATCAGTCCACTCCCGGGTCCTCGCCGAGTTTAATACCATGGGTATTGCTCTCCACGATAACAGGATTGCGAAAATCAATGCAAGTGTTGTAGTAAGGGAGTTTACCAGGTGCTTCGCTCCGGGCGGCATTTTATTCAAAAACAGGTCTATCGACACGTGTCCCTTTTTCATCTGGATAAACGCCCAGCTCAATATGCTCAGAGAAGAAAGACAGAGCACATTCATCTCTACGGTACCCGGAAGAGGTTTGTGAAAAAATCTACCAATTACGTCCATAATGGTGGTAATCATCATGACATATAGCGGGATATAGGCCAGGTAGAAACACCAATTAGTGGTAGACTTTACTATTTTTCGTAACATAACTACTACCTTTCCCGCCGGAGGCAAAACACTTGCCGCCGGCGGGTATTCGGTTGGTCTTTAACTAACTTAGTGTTTTATGGCTTCCAGGGCGGGTTCTCCCCCAGCTTCTTCAGGTTATCCACGAAGTCGGTCATTATCTGTTTGCCGGGCATGCCCTTCTTGTCAAAGTCAGTCACCATCTGGTCCCAGACCGGCGTGATAACCGCCTTCATTTTCGCGGTTTCCGCCTCATCGAAGGAGTAGATTTCAATGCCTGCCTTGGCCATCTTTTCCAGACACACACCATCGTAGTACTCGTAGGCATCTTTAATCATGGCAACGGCAAGTTCCGGGCCGAGAATTTCTTCCACGAGAGGTTTCAGGTCGTCCGGCAGGCGCGTCCAGGCGCCGAGGTTCATACCGACGACCGTATTGGACCACCGCTGAGCATCCTGCTTCCAGTAGTATTTGCTTATTTCGTAGGTGTTGAAGTCGATGTGCGCCGAAGCGGCCCAACTGGCGCCTTCAAATAAGCCGCGGTTGTAGGCATCATAGACCTCGGCGGCGGTAACGGGAACCGGCGTCACGCCCATCGCGTTGAATGCCATGGTAAAGACAGCGCCCGGGCTTCTTATCTTCATACCTTTCAGCGCGGCCAGAGTCGTCGGTTTCTGGGTCTTGAAGATAACGCCGTAAGGAGTGCTGGTGTAGGAAGTTAAGAACTTCAGTCCCTTGAGTCCCTCTTTCATGTAGCCCTTCTGGATTAGCTGGTTGATGGCGAGAGCTACTTTGGAGGAATCTTCTGCGACATAGGGCAGCACGCCCAGGCTGATGAGGGTGAAGGCGCCGGGGGTGTACTCTCGCATTCTGCCGATGTCGACCAGACCCGTGAGGGTGCCTTCATACTCGGTGCCCGAGGTGACCACGCTGCCGGCCATGAATCTTTCGATTTTTATTCTGCCGTTGCTGGCTAACTCCAGCTTATCCAGCTTCGGCTGGACGGCGTATTTTTCGCCGTATATCGTGGCGGCCTCTGAAGAGCCGTAGCGGAGCACAATCTGGTTGGTGGGCTTGGTAGCGGTGGCGGTTACGGTAGCGGTAGCCGTCGCCGTAGTGGTAGCGGTCGCCGTGGCGGTAGCGGTGGCGGTGGTGGTCGCCGTGGCGGTAGTGGTGACAACAACCTGCTGCGGCGTGCAGCCGACGAGAGCTACACTCAGCAGCGAGACGATTAAAAGTAATGCGAATGTGATTTTTATGCTTTTCCCAATCATCTTCCCTTTCCCTTTCCTCATTTTAGATTTGCCTGAAAAAACTACTATTGATATTCGTCCAGCCTGCCCCCCCTTTATCACAAATTATCCACGTAATCTGGATTGGCTTATTATAAACAATGGATTTGTGTCTGTCAAGGCTGGTTTATTCGCTGGAATACATCGGTATGGATGATAAAAAACGATTAATATTTTGACAATATAAATCCCGCCGGCAGTAAGTGTTTTACCGCCGGCGGGTATTCGGTTGGTCTTTAACTAACTTAGTATTTTATGGCTTCCAGGGCGGGGTCTCGCCCAGCTTCTTCAGGTTATCCACGAAGTCGGTCATTATCTGTTTGCCGGGCATGCCCTTCTTGTCCAGGTCGGTTACCATCTGGTCCCAAACCGGCAGAGTAGCGGCTTTCATCTTGGCGTTTTCCGCGGCATCCATCGAATAGATTTCAATGCCAAGCTTGGACATCTTTTCGAAGGACTCCTTGTCGTAAGCCTCATACGCGTCTCGGACCATGACAACGGCGAGTTCCGGGCCGAGAATCTCTTCCACCAGCGGTTTCAGGTCATCCGGTAAACGCGTCCAGGCGCCCAGGTTCATACCGACGACCGTATTGGACCATCTCTGAGCGTCCTGCCGCCAGCAGTACTTGGTCATCTCGACGATTTTATAGTCGATATGCGCCGAAGCGCTCCAGCTGGCGCCTTCGAAGAGGCCGCGGTTCATGGCATCATATACCTCGGTGGCGGTAACGGGGACCGGCGTCACACCGATGGCATTGAACCCCAGGGTAAAGACAGCGCCCGGGCTTCTTATCTTGATGTTCTTCAACGCTGCCATGGTCGTTGGCTTCTGGGTCTTAAACATTATGACGTAGGGAGTACTGGTATAGGCAGTCAAGAATTTAAGCCCCTTGAGGCCCTCTTTCATGTAGCCCTTCTGGACCAACTGGTTAATGGACAGGGCTACATTGGCATTGTTTTCCGCGCAGTAGGGCAGTACGCCCAGGCTGATGAGGGTGAAAGCGCCGGGGGTGTACTCGCGCATTCTGCCGATGTCGACCAGTCCAGTGAGGGTGCCTTCATACTCGGTGCCGGCCGTAACCACGCTGCCAGCCATGTACCTTTCGATTTTAATTCTACCGTTGCTGGCCAGCTCAACCTTATCCAGCTGAGGCTGCATGCACAGTTTTTCGCCGAAAATCGTGGCAGCCTCGTAAGAGCCATAGCGGAGGATAATCTGGCTGGTAGGCTTGGTGGCGGTGGCGGTTACGGTTGCGGTCGCCGTGGCGGTCGCGGTCGCCGTAGTGGTAGCCGTGGCCGTGGCGGTAGCGGTGGTGGTCGCCGTGGCGGTAGTGGTGACAACAACCTGCTGCGGCGTGCAGCCAATGAGAGCGATACTAAGCAGCGAGACGATTAATAGTAGTGCAAGAGTAATTTTTACGCTTTTCCCTAACATTTTCTTCCTTTCCCCCTGTTTCTTTTGCCTTAAAATCCTGCTCATTGATATTCGTCCAGCCTACCTCCTCCTTTTTATCAAATATTACTCAATCAAATATTACCCGGCGGAACCGGATTGGTTTATTATAAATAAAGAGCCTTTGCTTGTCAATTGTCTGTAAGAGTCCCCCGCTGTCTTCCCGGTACTGTTTCCTGCTATAATTTAGTATGCCATCCCGCAAAGAGCCCCCGCCCGCCAATACCATCACTTTTCTGGGCACCGCCGGCGCCCGGTTCATGGTCACCCGGCAGCTCGCCGCATCCGGCGGTTGGTGGCTTGATGCCGGCAACACCGGGGTACTCGTCGACCCCGGTCCGGGCTGTATCGTCCAGGCGACGAAACGGAAACTGCGGCCTGAAAAGCTCAGCGCCGTTATCCTTTCCCATCGTCACCTTGATCACTCCGGAGATACCAATATCATGGTCGAAGCTATGACCGAGGGCGGTTTCAACCGCCACGGGCGGCTCTTTGCCCCAGCCGATGCCCTCGGCAATGAGCCGGTCATCTATTCCTATTTGAGGGACTACCTGGATAGTGTCGAGATTTTACAGGAGGGCAAGTCCTACACGGTAGGCGATATTTCTTTTACCACCCCCCTGCGCCACATCCATTCCGTGGAGACCTACGGTTTTAACTTTCATGCGGGCGGGCACCGCTTTTCTTATATTGCGGATACGCGCTACTTTGAAAAGCTGGTGCAGACGTATAACGGCGAACTGCTTATAATAAATACGCTGCTCATGGAACCGCGGGACACGGTAGACCACCTTGCTGTGAGTGATACCGAGCGCATCATCCGCGAGCTTAAGCCGAAGGTCGCCATCCTGACCCACTACGGCACGAGGGTCTGGCAGGCGCACCCCTGGGAAATTGCCGGGAAGCTCTCGCAATCGACCGGCTGCAGGGTGCTCGCCGCCCGCGACGGTATGAAATTTGCGCTGAGCGAACTGGACCAGTCATGAACCGTGCGAGATTTGAGGAACTGGTCGCCCGGGCGGTGGAAGCGCTCCCCGAAGAGTTTTGCGCGCGGCTGGACAACATCGACGTGGTGGTTGAAGATAAACCTGCCGTGCGGCAGCTGCGGCGGGAAGGAGTGCCCCGCGGCGAGACGCTGCTCGGTCTGTATGAGGGCGTACCGCTGACCGAACGGGGCAGCTACTACGGACTGGTCGTGCCGGATAAAATCACCATCTTCCAGCAGCCGATTGAGGAGTTCTGCCGCAGTGATGACGAGATTGTGGCGGAGGTGGGCAGAGTGGTGCGACACGAAATCGCCCACCACTTCGGCATCAGCGACGAGCGGCTGGACGAACTGGAAGGCAGAGAAGCATAACAGCTCCTTGTAAGCTGCCTGCCGCAGGTTTCTAAAGCTTGTTTCTCTTCAGCACGTCTTCCAGTTTTCTCTTGGGCACGTGGCGCACACCGTGTTCATCCAGGTACGGCTTGGTAACGGTCGTGTAGACTTCGGTTATGGAACTCTCATCGGGGTAGCCCATTGCCACCACCACGCCGATTTCGTATTTGGCAGGGATGTTCAGTACCTGCCGTATTTCACTTTCCACGGCGGAGAGGATGGCGCAGGTCCCGATGCCCTGTTCCAGCGCCGCCAGGATAAGGTTTTCGGCCGCCATGCCGGCATCGACCTGGGTCGACCGGCGGCTCCCGCCCGTTTCTTTCTCTCTTACCGTATCTATCATTATGACGACATAGGCGCGCGGGCGGTGCCCGGGCGGGGGTCCGGAGGGACGTGGCGTTTGCGCCCATGACGCGATAGTCGGAAATACCTCGGACAACAGTCGTTCATCATCCACTAAAAGGAAGTCCAGTAGCTGCAGGTTGCGGCCGGTCGGCGCCAGCCGCGCCGCATCAATGCACTTTGCCAGCACCTCGTATGGTATGGGGACATCCTTGAACCGGCGTATCGTCCGCCGCTTCATGATTGCTTCGTAAACATCCATTAGAACACCTCCTGATTTTCTCCGACATCCTTTTTAAACTTAGCCAGCTGCCTTTTCATCGCCTGCCAGTGGGTGCCCCGCCAGTAAATGCGTCGGCAGGCAGGACATTCCATGTACTGCGGCTGCGTCCGGAAAACGTGGGGCGGGACACGGTCTTTTACTTCTTCGATGCTTTTTCCCCTGAGCGGCTGATTGCACTCCAGGCAGCGGGTAAAGGGACGAAACGGCACATCGAGATTGAGCGTGCTGATGAGCTGCTGCATCTGTCTCTCCGGCTCGTCCCCGGTCAGCAGGATAGCGCGCGCTTTGCCCGTGGTGACCGCACGCCGTTTCGTAATCTCGGTGTCGCGGGTTAAGATAATGCGGTCTTCCGCCAGCGCCTGCCGCACAAGGTAGTTATCACTGTCGCCGGTAAAGAACTCCGCATCATATCCCATCGTCCGCAGCCACCGGACAAGCCTGCCGACATTCTGGTCGACGATAAACTTCCGTTCCGTAGACGGACCCCCGCATCTTACAGGATAATCTGCATTCTCTCGTGCGCCAGGGTAATGGGATGGCCCAGTTCCGCAGATACCTCCGCAATCTCGGCGGCGATTTCCTTTTCCTGTCGCGGGTTCATGTGAACAATCACCACCTGCGGCAGGTATCCCTTAATCTCGCGGAATGATTTCAGTTCCTCTTTCAACAGGCTCGGGGTGAGATGCTTTGCTTTACTCCCGAAGTCCTCGTAGCGGTTCGGGGCGGTCGTCTCAGTGATGAGCAACTGCGGGGAGATTCGTTGCCAGCAGTAGGTAAGACCGGGCCCGGTATCGCTGGTGTAGAACATCGTTTTGTCTCCGCAGGTCACTTGCAAACCCACCGTCGGCACGGAATGGCTCACCGGTACCGGCAGAATCCGGTAATCGCCGATGCGTAATGGTTTCAGGGGCTCCAGTAAATTGAATTTAATGGTGGGATTGTTAATGGGCCACTCCAGGAAGTTGCGGTAAAGTTCGTGGTTCAGCAGGTGCTCCGCCAGCATATTGCAGACCTCTTTAGTGGCATAGACATTGATGGTGGTCTCATGCAGGAAGAGGTTCATCGCCATAACCGGAATATCCCGGATGTGGTCATAGTGCTGGTGGGTCAGCAGGATAGCTGCCAGCTTTTGTTGCGCCTTGAAAGAAAGGTTGCGCGTCAGGCTACCCGCGTCCAGCGCCAGCATGTCATCAATAAGCAGGCTGAGGAGGCCTGCCTTTTTCGATTCGCTGTTGTGTACCCCGAGGAACTTGATTTTCATGAGTACCTCTTCACCTTTCCCGAATGCCTAACGCGTGACGAGGAACGGGTTGAAATTAGTCTCGTAGTCATAAGTGTCCAGGGACTCTCTTTTCTTAAGGAAGTTAACAATAACATAAGTCAGCGGTGTGGCGATGGCCTCGATAGCGGTCTTGGCCAGCCAATGGTACACGATTATCACCGGCAGAAACGAAGGCGTGCCGGTAAAGGCGATGGTGATAAAGATGAGCGAGTCCAGCCCCTGGCCGATAAACGTCGAGCCGATGGTTCGCATCCAGAGCCAGCGTCCGCGGGTAAGTACTTTCATACGTGCCAGGATGAAGGAGTTGGCGAACTCCCCGGCGAGGTACCCGCAGAAAGATGCCGCCAGCAAGCGTGGCGTGCAGCCCAGGATGACCTCGTAGGCGGCTTGCCCGTCCCAGAAAGGAGCCGCCGGCAAAGCCTGTCCCGCCCGCAGGAAGATTACGAAGAGCAGGTTGCAGGCAAAGCCCAGCCAGATGACCCGCCGCGCCCAGCGATAGCCGTAGACCTCGGTCAGAACATCCCCGAAGATATAGCTCACCGGGAAAATAAAGATCGCCGCCGGTAAAAAAACAGGTCCAAGGGCGATGATTTTGACCGCGATGATGTTTGACGCCAGCAGGCAGGTAATAAAAACGGCGGTAACTATCATCAGACGGTGCGAGACGTTCATGCGGAATGTTCTCTTTCGCAGGTTATATCAATCGCTTGCGTTTGAAGATGAAGAGAAGTGCGGCGATGACAATTATCGTAATAATCAATAACAATAACAATGTATCGTAGTTGCCGCTCTCCATCCCGCCCGGCAACACGACGTTCATCCCGTATATTCCGGAAATGACCAGGGCCGGCGAAATGAAGGCAGAAAGCAGGGTAACCGCCCGGACCAACCGGTTCAGCCGGTAATTGCTCATCAGAAAGTCTGTATCTTTGTAAACGTCAATAATTTCTTTTGCCTCATCCAGTGTATCGCAAATCTTGTTCATGTGGTCTATGACGTCGCCGAAATAGACGCTCATATCAATATCAATGAACCGGCGTATTTTGTTGAATAAATCCTGGAAGATCGTTCTCATGGGTAGAATGATGCGTCTTTGGAAAAGGATGTTGCGGCGCATCAGGAACAACTCCTGAGCGGCTTCCACATTTTCGTTAAAAACGCTGTCTTCCAGGTCTTCTATCATGCCCATGATTTTGTCCAGTATCGGGAAGTAATGGTCTACCGCCTTATCAACTATCTGAAAGAGCAAATAGCCGGAGCCGTGTGCGAAATATTCCTTGCGGATTTCCTCATCACGCTCACAGTTTGCGAAGATGTCCTTTATCGACCATAGTTCCCCGGTATGCAGGGTGATGAGGTATCCGTTGCCGATAAAAGCGGTAAGCTGGCGGTGTAAGGCAACCTTCCTCTTCACATCATAGACCGGGAAATGAAAGACCCAGAACAAGTAGTCCTTGTACTCGTCTATTTTCGGAAGCTGGCGTTTGCTGAGGATGTCATCGAGGTCCAGCGGATGGAAATGGTATTGCTCCGCAAGATATTGGGTCTCCCGTGCTGTAGGCGGCCAGATATCCACCCAGGTCAGGTTTCCCCAGGTAATAGTCTTCATATTAAGGGGTTTTTCTGCCGGCGCGGAAAGCTCTGCGCCGGGGCGTCTGCCTTTTTCACCCGGCTTCCCGGTATCTCTATGGATACGGGGGATAATCATCCGTGTTACCTCTCTGCGCTCTTCTATGTATCCAGATATTTTAACATAAATTGTATGATACCACCTATTTTGTTATATTGAAAGAGGTCGCACCCCCAAATTTGCGGAATAACACCCTGAATTAAGTTATTTAAAGTGAAAAGTATGGGCCAGAATTGGAAAGATAAGTTCGTTTTTAGAGTGAAAAAGGCTCTGGGGATGCATGTCTTCCTGTGCGATAGTTGTAAATGGAACTGGCGTGGAGCGTGCCATAACCCCGCACGCCCCAACGCCACTATATGCCCGGAATATAGCAAACGGGGCAGGTAAATCTACTTATAATCGTAAAAACCTTTGCCGCTCTTGCGTCCCAGCCAGCCGGCGGTCACCATCTTGGTCAGTAAAGTCGGGGAGACGTACTGCGGGTCTTTGAACTCGGCGTAGATGCCGCTGGCGATGAAATGGATGGTATCCAGCCCGATGAGGTCGGCCAGCGCCAGCGGTCCCATGGGATGGTTCAGCCCCAGGTTGATGGCGGTATCTATATCCTCTTTGGTCGCCACGTTTGCTTCGTACATGCGGATGGCGTTAAGGATGAAAGGGATAATCAGGCGGTTGACCAGGAAGCCCGGGGCATCTTTCGCGATGACGATGGTCTTGCCCACCGTCTTGCCGAATTCTTTGCTTGCTTCCATCGTTTCGTTACTGGTGGTAATGGTCTTCACGATTTCCAGCAGCTTCATAATGGGCACCGGGTTGAAGAAGTGCAGCCCCAGTACTTTGTCCGGTCGGCCAGTGACCATCGCCATATCTATAATAGAAAGGCAGGAAGTGTTCGTCGCCAGGATGGCATTCTTCTGGCATATCTTGTCCAGCTCGCTAAAAATTTTCTTCTTGAGGTCGATGTTTTCCACAGCGGCTTCGATGACAAGATCGCAATCCGCAAAGTCTTTCATATCCAGAGTGCCCTTGATGCGGGCAAGCGCGGCATCCTTATCTGCCTGAGTAATCTTCTGCTTTTCTACGCTCTTGGTGAGAGAATTGGTAATCGCTGCCAGCCCCTTTTTGAGGAAATCCTCTTTGACCTCCGAGACGACCACCTGGCAGCCCGCCTGTGCGCAAACCTGCACGATGCCTCCTCCCATCTGCCCGCACCCAACGACGCCTACTTTTTTAATTGCCATGGTTTTCTCCTTTTCAATCCTTAAAATTTCTTTGCCGATGACAATTAATGATTCTAACAGGGGCTCCTGCCATCGTCAAGGATGAGTAGTAGCGGGTTCTGTTCAATTATGGTTGTGGTATCGTGCTTACCTCACCCTGCCCTCTCCGGCAAAAGTCAACTATCATGCCGAGATAGATTTAAACTGGAGAGGGAGTATACAAAAAGAGAGGGGCTTTTCCTCCTCTCTTAAAATTTCTCCCCCGCTCAAAATTACTGAATAGCGGCTTGGCAATACTATCAAAATTGGAGCGGGGGATACAGGGGGTGAGGCTGGCACAAGCAACAATTAAGGATGATGTGAATCTGGTAGTGCGTAATTAACTGGTAAAAAACGTGCTAGCCGGTCGCGCTCTGCGGACTGGTGGGTACCGGCTGGCTTTTCGCCTTATGGTTTCTTGATATCAGCCACAAAGCCAAAACGGCGATGATGACCGTCGAGATTGCAACTCCCATCAGCCACGGCATAGACCGCACTTTCCCCCATAATAGTTGCCATGACGAGACTTCTTTGGCGGTCTGCACTTTCTCTTCTGCGCTTTTTGCTTTTTCCGGTACCGCCGTTTTCGGCAGAGGGGTCTTTGCCGGGACAACGGTTGTTTTTGGAGGTGCTTCGGGTGGAACAGTGGGAGTGGTTTCGGGAGCAGGTTGGGGGGTCGGCGCAGGCGGAGGCATTACCGGCGGTACCACCGCGGTCACATTTTCGGTTTGCTGATCAGCATCTTCTTCTTTTGCTGTGTCGGTATTCAGAACTTCACCGGTAAATTCGGTGGCTTTTTCATTATTGGTTTCGTCAAGTTCTGCCACCTCTTTTTGCAGGTCGGCAATCACTTTAATAGTACAGGGAATTGACGGAGTCGCCATGCTAATAGTTTTTACCGCAACGCCTTCCGGTTCCAGCGCTTCAACATAGAGGTTGCCGCGGAGAGCGCCGGCAATAAAACAACCCAGGAAAAAATCGCCCGACCGGTAGTTCCCCCGGTTGGTCACGGTAAGGGTTAACGTCATCTCTTCGCCCGGTGCCGGATTAGCCGGGGTCCACGATATGTCTTTGATGACAAGGTCCGGGGCGCGCACGGAAAAATGTTTGACATAAGTATTGTTCTCATTCGTCTCGTTAATACTGCGCTCGAAATCGGCAATGAACGAAACTAGGTGCTCTCCCGGCGTGGCTTCCCACGGGCAGCTTATAGTTGCGGTAGCCCCGGCGTCCAAACTTTCGATTAGTATTGAAGCGATAGCTTTCCCATCGATATAGATAGCACAGGTGGAGGCGGTTGCCTGGCTGCCCCCCTCGTTTTTGATATTGCCCGTCAGGACGACGGCATCCCCGACCGCCGGGTTATCCGGTGACCATGCCACGTTTTTCACAACCAGGTCGGGCGGCGGCAGGGAATTTGCGGAGGTCAGGCTGACCGTGCGGGTGTTGTTGGATTCGTTGGCTTCGATGATATTATCCTCAGCATCGGCAATCATCGTCAGCACCTGGGAACCCTCCCGTGCCGCCCAGGTGAACACCGTCCAGGCCGTGCCGCCGCCGCGCATTCCTTCAACCAGCGCCGAATAGCGCATGGTATCTACCATGAGATAAACTACCGAGACCCCGCAGGCACCGTATCCTTGGTTTTGCAGCGTCACGTTGCATGTCACGCTCTCCCCGGCGGTAGGGCGGGACGGCGCCCAGGTGACGGACTGGATAATCAGGTCCGGGACAGGCTCAGTTAAGGTTTCTGTTTTTTCATTATTCGTTTCATCGGATTCATCATTTTCCCGGTCGGAATCGGCGACTGCCGAGACGCTGTGTGAGCCGGCTTCCGCAATCCAGGAAAAAGTGTGCCGGAAGACCGCCGCTGGTGCCAGTGCCGGCACCGGGACGGGACTCAGACCGTTATTATCGACACGGCAGGCAAGATGTGAAGGTACGGAGATGCCATCGCCCGTGTTTTTAACGGTCACGGTGAAGGTAACGTTATCTCCCGCGACGGGACAAACCGGCGTCCATGTTATCGAATTCACGACGAGATCGGCAGCTAACGTTGCGAAGACCGCCGTTTCAATATTGTCCTGCTCGTTGCCTTCGGCAACCTGGTTCAGGACATCCGTCGCTGTCTTGATTTGATGAGTACCGGGGCGGGCTACCAAGGTGAAGGTACTGGCGGTGCTAAGGCCCGCTTCCAGCCTGGGGACTTCCACGTAGCCCCGGGAAACACCATCGATGAAGAATTCCAGGTACGAGTTGCCGGCAGTGGTGTTGCCCCGGTTTTTGGTGATAACGGAAATGATGACGTCATCATTTATCGCGGGATTCTGCGGCAACCATGCTATTTCGCTGACCAGATTTGGCGCGCGGACGGAAAAGGACAGCGTTAAATCGTTATCGGCCTCGTCATTTTCGGAAATAGCCTGTCGGGCATCAGCAATAGCCCGGATGGTATGGTCGCCGGCCTGCGGCTTCCAGGTCGTGGTCAGCGTAGTGCTTACTCCCGGTGCGAGGGAGTCTATTTCGGCGGAATCAATGTGCTCACTATCAATGAAATAGTCGACCTTCGATAGCTCCGCCCGCTCCGTGCCGATGTTTTTCACGGTTACGGTGAAGGTCAGCCTGTCCCTTATCGTCGGGTCGGCGGGGCTGATGGTTATCCTGTCCACGATGAGGTCCGGGCGGCTGGCGGGCTCGGCAGCCCTGGCGACGGTGCTCCAGTACGGGGCAGTGAGCAATACCAGAATTATCGGTACTAATAACCTGAGCAGTATCTTCAAAGCTTCCCTGCCAATCCAATGCATCCGCTATTATAGCCTACTCAGCGGCGCCTGATTGTACTAGGGTCGCAGCTTGGGAATCCGGGTGGTGTTATTACCCATTTTGGGACGCCATGGTTTGTTCCCGGCTTGCCCGGACGCTATTTAATATTGTTTATCAATACTGTGGTGCCTTTGTTGGTTGCGGATTTTAACTCTAATGTACCGTTAATTAGCTGTGCCCTCTGGGACATCCCGTAAATTCCCAGCTTTCCCTCCGGTGACAGGTCCTGGAGCATCTCTTCTTTATTGAAGCCTTTCCCGTCATCAGATATCTCAATATCAAGTCCATCTGTCGCAAAAGTAAGTGTGAGCGTGACCTTGGCAGCGTTGGCGTGCTTACGCACGTTACTGAGCGCCTCCTGCACGATGCGGAAAATAATCATTTCCTTGTCCGGGCTGAACTTTCTTATTGTTCCATTAACCACCAGCCCGGCATCGATAGTATAGTTTTGAAACACATGCTGGATAAGCCACCTTAATGCCGGGATGAGCCCGATATCATCCAATATGCTTGGCCTTAAATCGGCAATAATATTGCGAATTCCCTGCATCACTTGGATAATTCCTTCGTTCATCGAAACCGCCTGCCGCCTGGTTTCACCCGGATTATTAATATCAGATGCAATATTTTGCGCGGTGCTGGCGATGTAATAGAGCTCTTGAATGCTGTCATCGTGCAATTCCTGGGCAATCCGCTGGCGCTCATTCTCCTGGATGCTGAGCGTCTTCGCCAGGTAATCCTGCCGTTCTTTTTCGCGTTCCTGCATCCGTTGCTTCTGTTCTTCCCGCCAGTACAGCTCGAATGCGGCGGCCAATACTACGGCCAGGGGTATGGTGAGAAAACCGATGTTCAATACTATCTGCTCACGGTGGAGCAAATAATATTGGAAAAACAGGGGCGTTAAGGTGAGGATAATGATGAACCATGCCAGCAGCGAGCCCCGCCAGCCAAACTTGAAACAGGCGTAAAAAAAGGGGAAGATGATGAAAGGGACACCGAGAATCCGGTTGAGATATTCAAAGGCAAAATAGCGCCAGAACCAGGGGAACCAGTACTGCCAGGAGTAATAAAGGACAGCAATCAGGGCGGTGCTGACAATAACCAGCCAGAAGTGGATGTTGAAGGAAATTTCCCCGGTCTGGTTCAATCTTAAAAAATTGGAGCGTAAGGCAGATATCCTGCTGAAGCGGTTCGTCAAGCAAGGTCCTCTATCGAAATAATGCCTGCTTTTATGGAAGTAGCCAGTGCTTCCGTTCTGCTGAAAACGTTTAACTTCGCAAAGATTTCTACGATGTATCCCTTGACCGTACCATCAGTGACCCCGAGTTTCTTTGCAATATCCTTATTTGTCATGCCTTTAGCGATTAGTTTGAGGACTTCCATCTCGCGCCGGGTGAGTCTTTCACCGGAGGGAAGAGAAACGGGACTTGCCTTTTGTTTTGCCACATTTTGAATCAAGTGCTGTGATAATGTTCCGCTGATGATTGTATCACCGGCAATAATGCCCCGCACCGCTCGCGCCACGTCTTCGCCGAATACCGTCTTCGTCAGATAGCCGGCGGCGCCTGCTTCGAGCATGCCCAGGATATGCTCGTTATCATCATAAACGGTAAGCGCCAGAATCGCTATTGCAGGGTGTTTCGCTTTAATCAGCCGCGTCGCTTCGATGCCGTTGAGCCGCGGCAGGTTGATATCCATGATGATAATATCGGGTATATGCTCTGACGCCAGTTGAACCGCTTGTTCACCATTGGAAGCTTCCGCTACAACTTCGAAGTCATTCTGGGTCTGAAAAGAATCCCGTAGTGCTTTGCGTACCAGCGGATGGTCATCGGCAATGACAATTTTTATTTTCTTGTCCCGGTGTTCTTTTTCACTTATTTTATCTTTGCTGTTTTCCATTTCGTCAGATTATAGCATACATATCTTCTTACGGAAAGCAAATTTGCCAAAAAGAATAACTTTAGATAGATTACTTTCGGGAGGGCGGATTTACTATAAAGGTTACATTTTCCAGTAGCAGAGCCGCGTATTCCGTGCTAGCATTAGCGCAAAGTTACTCCGTTTACTGTGTAAACGGAGTAGTGAAACATTTTGGGCAAATTCTACCCTTAATTTTCATCTCCTCTTCATGCATGGGTACGACAGGAGTATGAACGAATGTGCCCGTGTATGCCTGATGATTTATAGTGTGAATTGACATATGGGGAATAATCTTTAAAACGGAGGTGGAAGAAAAACAGATTTAATATGATGATTAAACGGTAAAAGCAAGCGAAATATTGAGGAGGTTTTCCTAAGTGAAAAAGAGATTGTCTTTAGCTCTTGTTTTGTGTTTGGCACTGATTACGATTATTTCCATAACGCTGCCTGCCTGTACCCCCGCGGCGGCGCCGACCACCACTGCTCCGGCCGCGACTACTCCGGCCGCGACTACTCCAGCCGCTACCACTCCCAAACCGACAACCCCGGCAGCGACTACCCCCACTACCAAACCCGCACCGGTACCCAGTGCCACGGTATACAAGTGGGAATTCGAGACGGAATATTCATCCGGCACTGAAATCTGGAACCAGTACAAGAAGTTTGCGGATATGGTCAACCAGGCTACTCAGGGCAGGATAGTTATCACGGTACGCGGTTCCGGTGAAGTCGTCCCCGCTTACCAGATTCTCGAAGCTATCAAGACCGGTCTACTGACTGCCGGGCACAACTCCGGCGGGCAAATGCAGGCAATTCTGGGCGACACGGGGTCATTCCTTGGTGGTTCCGGTATCCCCGGCGGTCCGCTTGGCCTGGACGAGGTGGCATGGTACTACGAGGGCGGTGGTGAGGCAGTCATGAATGATCTCATCAAGGACTATGGCATCAATGTCGCCTGGCATGCTCTCATGCCAGAGATGTTTGGGCATTTCAAGAAGCCGATTACCTCTAAAGAAGACTTTAAAGGGATGAAGTTCCGCACCTATGGTCTCTGGGGTAATGTCCTGGCGAAGTGGGGCGCTTCGGTAATTACCGTCGCCGGGAGCGAAATCTACCAGGCGGCCAAGTCCGGCATCATCGACGCGTTTGAGTATTCTACCCCCGTTTCGAACTGGGTACAGGGTTTCCACGAGATAATGCCGTACGTCGGTCTGCCCGGCATCCATTCTCCGGGCGCGGCGGCCGGTATCGTGGTGTCCCACAAGGATTGGAATGCCCTCTCACCCGAGTTGAAGAATGCCGTGGTCATCAGCGGTAAAGCTTTTGCTATTCAATATCTCCTGGAGATGACGAAGCTGGATGCCGAGGCTATGGCGAAATACCGGGCATACGGCACGAAGTTCTTCTATCTGAGCGACGATTTCCAGAAAGAGGTCGCTGCAGCCGGTAAAGAACTCATGATGGAGATATCCGCTAAAGACGCCACTTTTAAGCGGGTCTATGAACACATGGAGGCTTTCTGCAAGACGTTCAGACCCGCATTCGAAGGAGCAGAAACCAGATACTGCATCTTTGACGAATAGCGAAAAAGGTTAACCAGTTGTATGCCCGGCAACCCTCAGCTATAATCAGCAGGGTTGCCGGGCTCTTGCATACCGACCGCAGGCAAGAAAGGGGTGTGTATGAAGGTAATCGAGAAGATATATAACGGCATCGCTGCATTCACGGATTGGATAAAGACGGGTTCAAAATGGCTCATCGTCATCATTATCGCTATCGTCTTCTATGATGTATTCATGCGTTATGTATTAAATAAACCCACTGCCTGGGCGTGGAGTCTGACTTATATGATTGGTGCCTGTCTTTACGCCATGGGCTTCGCTTATAACTGGCTCCATGACGGTAACACCCGAGTGGATATCCTTTACCAGCGGTTTTCCCCCAAGGTGAAGCTGTGGATAGATTTAGTATTTTCCTTCTTATTCGCTATTCCCATCATCGCCATTGTAACCTGGCTGCTCGGTATGGACACCGTGTTTGCCTTTAAGATTCACCAGGTAGATGACCAGTCTTACTGGAAGCCGATAACCTGGCCTTACAAAGCCGGGGTGACCGTTGGCTTCGTGTTCCTGTTCATCCAGATTATCGCGACCTTTTTGAAGGATGTAATGGCGCTGATAGCAGGAGGTAGAAAGCCGTGACTGAGATAAGCCCAACGATGGTAGTCATCCTGATGTTCGGGGCGCTGATTCTGGTCATGCTCAGCGGTTACCCCCTGTTTATCGCTCTTACCGCGATAGGAGTAGTATTCGGCTTATTATTCGTCGGGACTCCAATATTCACGATGGTCCGTATGCGCGTTCTCGATATTTTGATTAATTACACCTTCTTGGCCGTGCCGCTGTTTGTCTTTATGGGTTCCATGCTGGAAAAGACCGGCGCCGCCAACAAGCTCTACGATGGCCTCAATATGTGGTTGGGCAACATCAAGGGTGGACTGGGCATCGTTACCCTTCTGATGGGCGTCATCCTGGCGGCGTGTGTCGGCGTAGTAGCCGCCTCAATCACCATGATTGCGCTTATCGCTATCCCCGAAATGCTGAAACGGGGCTACAATCGGGATCTGGTCTGCGGCGTGACCTGCGCCGGCGGCACGCTGGGCATCCTGATACCGCCCAGCATCATGCTGGTGCTCTACGGCCCGATGGCGCAAATCTCGTCGGGGCAGTTGCTTATTGGCGCGGTAGGCCCCGGACTCCTCCTCGGTGCTCTGTATATCGTTTATACCGCCATCCGGTGCTATCTTGACCCCAAGATGGCGCCGCCTATGCCGCCTGAAGAGAGGGCTGCTATACCACTGAAGAAAAAAGTCTCGGCGTTAATGCTGGGCACCGTGCCGCCCCTTTTCATGATACTCGCCGTGCTGGGCAGCATCTTTTTCGGCATCGCCACGCCCACCGAGGCCGCCGCCGTCGGCTGTGTCGCCGCTATGGTCCTTGCCGTAATCACCCGCCGCTTGAGCTGGCAGGCCCTCAGCGATTCCGCAACCACGACGATTCGGGTCAGTGCGATGGCGCTCGCCATCGGCATGGGCGCCTTTACTTTCACCGGGGTTTTTCTCAAGCTCGGCGGTGGTGATGCTGTCGCCGGACTGATTCTATCGGCGCCGGGGGGCAAATGGGGTATTTTCCTGTTGATTCAATTTATCGTTTTCATCCTCGGTTTTTTCATCGATTGGCTGGGCATCCTTTTTATCATAGTTCCCCTGATTACGCCAATTGGCGTTGCCCTGGGTTTCGACCCCCTGTGGTGGTCTATCATGGTGTGTGTCAACCTCCAGATGGCTTTCATGACGCCGCCCTTTGCCACTTCCATCTTTTACCTGAAGGGACTGGTGCTGCCGGAATGGGGCATTGATATCAACCATATTATTCGGGGTTGTATACCCTACGTTGCATTGATAATGGTCGGGATAGGTCTGTGTGTCGCCTTCCCGCAGATAATCCTCTGGTTGCCGCATCTCATGATTAAGATGTAGCCAGATAATTCCGCCGGACAGCGAGATCAAGCACAGTCCAGGACTCTGAACTTGATGCTTGAAATTATTAAGGGTTAGAGTTACTCTAAAATTAGAGAGGCTAATAATGTTGAAACCGGAAATCATCGCAAAGCTGAGTGAAATCGCAGGCAAGGAGGCGGTTCTCACCGCCAAAGAAGACCTGACCGTCTATTCCTATGATGGCACTACTGTCTGGGAACATATGCCGGAAGTGGTGGTGCTGCCCACCACCGCCGACC
>JAQTQH010000017.1 GCA_028712355.1 Dehalococcoidales bacterium | reverse complement strand
TTTTATCGTGGACCATGCCACGGGAGCCCATCTGCTCGGGGAGCCGGGCACCGCCGATGCCGTCCATCAGTCGCACTATCGGGTAGCCCCGTTCGTTAGCCATCCTCTCTAGCTGCGCTACTTTATGATGGGCATAAAGGTCGCCGCTGCCGCCGAGCACGGTATTGTCCTGTGCCTCGATAGCTACCCTTCGTCCATCCACAGCGCCCATGCCAATGATGCGCCCATTAGCCGCAGAAACATCTTCCTGTCCCGGAGTGTGGGAGGTATTGAGCAATCCCATTTCCCAGAAGCTGCCCGGGTCTAAAAACTGCTCGATGCGTTCCCGCGCCGTAAGCCGCCCACGGGCGTGCTGTTTCTGTAGCTTCTCCGCACCACCCATCTGCTTCGCTTTCTCCCGGCGCCGGTATAACTCATTGACCGCTTCCTGAAATCCCATGCCTGTCTCCTCTCAAACGTTAATCTCTTGTCTTAATTGATTAAGAATGACTTATTCTAGCATTCTCGTTAAAGGCAGGCAAACTTGACTCCAAACAAGTCTCACCAAAAGTTGCGCCTGTAATGCCGGTTATGATAATATTCACGCAGGCTTATCCGGAATCGACTTTCAATTCAAGAAAATTATTTTTCCTTTCAGGTCAAAACATAGATAACGAAGGCGGATTTCACATGCAGCAAAAAACAATGCTTCAGGGTTACCGGGTGCTGGATTTAACCGACCGGGAGGCACAACTGTGCGGGAGGATGCTGGCAGACCTGGGCGCCGATGTGGTGCGGATTGAGAAACCGGGCGGCGATGATTCCCGGCACACCGGCCCTTTTTATCATGATGTAGTTCATCCCGAGAAGAACCTGTGGTGGTTCGCGCTTAACGCTAACAAAAAGGGAATAACTCTAAACCTAACATGCAGCGACGGACGCGAATTATTCAAAAAGCTGGCCAGAAGTGCCGATATTGTCATTGAATCCTTCCCTCCCGGCTATATGACCGGTCTGGGACTCGATTATGCTGCATTAAGCAAGATTAATCCCCGGGTAGTTATGGCTTCGCTGACGCCCTTCGGCCAGACGGGGCCGTACAAGGACTTTAAATCTTCTGAGCTGCTTCTCATGGCGCTGGGGGTATTCATGTTTGTTACCGGAGACCCGGACCGCCCGCCTATTAAACCAAACTTCCCGTTTGCCAGCACCTGCTCGGCAATCCATGCGGCAAGCGCCATTACCATCGCCCTCTGGCATAGTCATAAAACGGGCATGGGGCAACATATCGACGTTTCCGCCCAGGCGGGCGTCCCCTGGTTTACAGGCAACGTCGGAGCGTGGTGGCAGATGAACCATATCGAGGTGAAGCGTGTCGGAATCCATATGGCGAGACGGCCTGACCTCAATACGCGCTTTATCTGGCAATGCAAAGACGGCTACGTTATTTTTCAGCTCTTCGGCGGGGTGGTCGGCATCCGCAGCAACAAGGCACTGGCGGCATGGATGGCGGAGGAGGGATTTGGCGATGACAATTTCAAGAGCACCGATTGGGACCATTTAAACCTCTACCATGCCCCCCAGGCGGTCGTCTCTGAGCTGGAGAGTCCTATTGCCGAGTTCCTTCTCACCAAGCCCCGGAGCCAGCTTGTCGAAGAAGCCACCCGGCGCGGCATTCTCATGGGCTATGTGGACACCATCGGCAGCCTGTTCGCCAATGAACATTTATCCGCCCGGCAGTACTGGAGGGATATCAATCATCCTGAGTTAGACAAGCCAATCCGGTATCCCGGATATTTCGCGAAAAGCACCGCCGCAGAACTGGACATCAAAAATCGCGCCCCGCTTATCGGCGAGCACAACGAAGCGATATACGGAGAAATCGGTATCGCCAAGGAACGGCTTTTATCATTAAACCAGGCGGGAGTGATATAAATGGCAAGAGCATTAGAAGGCATCAGAATTATCGATTTCACATGGGTGCTGGCAGGGCCAGCCATGACCCGTTACCTCGCGGATTACGGGGCGGAGGTCATCCAGGTCGAGAGCTCCACGCACCCGGATGTCATCCGGACCTCGCCGCCTTACCATGGCGGCAAGCAGACCATGAATAACAGCGGCTATTGGGCAACTTATCACCTTAATAAATACTCGGCGAGCATCAACATCAACCATCCCAAAGGCCCCGAACTGATAAAGAAGCTGGTGGCGGAGGCTGACGTGGTCGTGGAAAACTTCATTCCGGGCACCATGGAGAAATGGGGGCTCGGCTACGATGAACTGGTCAAGGTCAACCCGGACTTAATCATGGTGAGCATATCACTGTTCGGACAGAGCGGCCCCTTCAAGCGCCGCTTCGGCTTCGGCGCTTTCGCGGAAGGCATGTGCGGCATTTTCAACCTAATCGGCTGGCCGGACCGAAGCCCGAACTATTTCCAGCAGGTCATCGGCGATGCGGTTACCCCTTTCTGCGCCGTAACCGCACTGATGTCCGCCCTGATTCACCGCGACCGGACCGGCGAGGGGCAATGGATTGATGTCAACCAACTGGATGTCTGCTCTTACATGATGGCGCCGCTGCTGCTGGATTCCTCCATCAACGGGAGGGAGGCTTCGCGGTGCGGCAATTGCTCACCGGGGAGCAGCCCTCATGCCGTCTACCCCTGCGCCGGTGAGGACAAATGGTGCGCCATTGCTGTTTCTTCCGATGCCGAATGGCAGAGCCTGTGCGCCGCGATGGGCAATCCGGAATGGTCGCGCGACCTGAAATTCGCCACCTTCGCCGGGCGCAAGGAAAACGAGGCGGAACTGGATAAGAATATCGGCACGTGGACGGTCAAATACGCCCCTCAAGACCTGATGAATTTACTGCAAGCCAGGGGCGTGCCGGCTGGTGCCGTGATATCCGGCAGAGGAATCTATGAAGACCCGCAATTACAGCACCGCGAGGCGGTCTGGTATGTGGACCATCCTGAAATCGGTCGCTGCGGCTACCTCACCGCGCCATATAAACTTTCGGCTACGCCAGCCGAGCCCCGGATACCGCCGCCGCTCATGGGAGAGCATACCGAGCGCGTCTGCACCGAAATTTTGAAGATGAGCATGGAAGATTTTATCCAGTTGCTCAACGAAGGCGTCTTTATCTAGAAAAGCCGCGATGGCAGGAGCGGCTTATCCTGCTATACCTTTTTGACCTCAACCAGAACCGTGTTCATGGCGGTGGCGCCGCCCGGTGAATACTCATCCCTGGTAAGGACATTGGGGCAACCGCCGCGGTCGACGCCTTCCGCGTCCGGGGTGAACCAGGCGCCTTCTTCCATGGCGATTACGCCGGGCATTATCCGGTTCGTCACCCAAGCTGGGATTACCGTCTTGCCCCGGTCATTAAAAACCATCACCTCATCTTCGTCTCTGATACCCCGCGCCGCCGCGTCCCGGGTATTCAGCCATACCCTCGACGGGTGTGCTTCCCTCAGCCACGGCACCAAGTAAAGCGTGGAATGCGCCCGTGCCGCAGGATGCGGCGACACCATTTGGAGCGGGTATTTGGCGACCAGTGGGTCGTTCCGGCTTTCCCAAGTGTCAAGATATTTCGGGACGGGCGGGACACCGGGACTGCCGATTTCCGCCACCCGCCGGGAGAAGATTTCGATTTTCCCGGAAGGAGTGGGGAAAGGATTATGCTCCGGGTCGGCTATTTCCTTTTCGAAAGCGATTATCGGTTTCTCCAGTTTGATGCGGTGGATGCCTTCTTTCTTGAATTTATCGTAGTCCGTAATTTCTTGAGCCATATCGGGCGCCATTTTCACGAACGCCCTGAGCCATTGCTCTTCGGTCTTGTCATTATAATTATCAATCCCCAGCCTTGGCGCAAGCTCACAGGCTATTTGGAAAGACGATTTTGTTTCATAGAGAGGCTCTATTACCTTGTTAACGTGCAAGAAGTAGGGGCCCGATGGCCAGGGGCGGACAATATCATTTTTCTCAACGGGGGTATTGACGGGTAAAATGACATCGGCAAATCTGGCGGTCGGCGTCATGACTATCTCGTCGATGACGATAAATTCGGGCATATGCATCGCCTTTGCCGATTTGTTGGTATTGCCCAGCTGGTTCAGGTAGTTGGACTGACAGGACCACAAAAACTTGATATCGAACGGGTAGCCGCCCGCTTTACCGCTGAGCATGCAATCAAATATCTTGTTGGAATGTACCCTTGCGATGAGCCGGTCCTGGAGGTCCAGGGAGCCGCGCACGGACTTCCCACCTGCCTCCAGAGGGTTCCGGGGGATTCCGATGTTCGGTGCGCGGAACATATGCCCGATGGGGATATTCATCAGACCTCCGCCCGCGCTGCCCCCCGCTATGCCGATGTTGCCGGTCATCGCGGCAAGCGTCATGGCGCATCTGGTGAACTGCTCTCCCATGGCACTCCGGGCTGGCCCCATGCCGTCCATCAGCGCCGCCGGCTTTACTGTGGCGTATTCCCTGGCCAGCTGCATAATGACTGCCGCCGGGACGCCGGTGATAGCCTCAGCCCACTCCGTGGTCTTCGCGATACCATCTTCCCTGCCTGTAACGTAGTCACGAAACTTATCAAACCCCACCGTGTACTTATCCAGAAACTTTTGGTCCTGAAGATTCTCTTTTATCATGACGTAAGCCATGCTGACCAGCATGGCGGTATCCGTGCCAGGACGGATGGGAACCCACTGGTGGGCGAGGGTTGCCGCGCTCTGGGTCAACCGCGGGTCAACCGCCACAAACCTAGCTCCAGCTTCCCGTGCCTTCATCAGGTTATAACTGCAATCCGTGCCGGAAATCATCTTAACGGGATCCCAGCCCCACATGATAATCAGCTTCGAATTGACCAAGTCAGACCGGCTGTTGCCAGTGTATACCGTACCGTACTGCGCCATGACCGCCCAGACGCAACCCTCGGACGAGATATTACCGTAGTTGGTCGAAAAACCGCCGAACAGGCTGAGCAGCCTCGGTAGGGCGTTGCGCCCCGAATGCAGTGACCCGTGATAACCGCCGCCCGCCATGAAAAATATCCCGGCATTACCGTAAGTTTCTTTGACCCTTTTTAATTCCCCCGCCACGGTGTCCAGTGCTTCATCCCAGGATATTCGCGCAAACCTGCCTTCACCCCTAGCGCCGACCCGCTTCATGGGATATTTGAGGCGGTCCGGGTGATAAACATACTGCCGGTAAGCCCGGCAGCGCAGGCATGCTCTCAACTGCTCGGACTCAACAGCATCGTCGCCCTCTATCCGGATAATCTTCCCATCTTTGACGTGGAACTTGAGGGGGCACCGGCCGCCGCAATCGTAACAAGCCGCGCCCCTGATTATCGTGGTATCGCCGGTTGATTTATTTTCACTGTCACTTTTCACAACGTCTCCCCCAGGTGAACCGGGTCTCGCCCCGATGGCAAACCGGTCCCCTGGCAGAGAGCATCGCAGCTTCACCGTCTATAGCCGCAGATGCTCCGGCATGGAAGCGCCGAACTCGGCACGGTTGATGCCGCTGATGGTCACCCCGCCGTCGACGAAGATAGTAGTGCCGGTGATATAACTGGCCGCATCAGAAGCTAGGAAAACGGCGGCGGCGGCTATTTCCGAAGGGTCGGCGAACCGCTTCAGAGGTATAATGGCATTAGTAAAATGCTTGAAGATTTCCGGGTTCGACCATAGCGGTTCCGTCATCTTGGTTTTCACATATCCGGGAGCGATGGCGTTGCACCGGATATTATAGCCGGAGAGTTCACTCGCGAATATCTTGGTCATCTGTACCGTTGCCGCTTTGGCGGTGCCGTAAGCGCCGTTATACGGGTTGACAACCTGCGCCATCATCGAGGCGATGTTGATGATGTTGCCTTTCTTGTTCTGCATCATCACCTGCCCCGCGGCCTGGATACAGAGGAAATAGCCCTTCAGATGGCTGTCTATTATCTTGTCCCAGCCGTCTTCCCGCATTTTCATAAGAGGCATGGGAAGGTTCCGGGCGCCGCAGTTGACCAGTATATCGACCTTGCCGAACTTCTTCACCGCTGCCGCTACCATGTTATCGATATCCTCTTTAATCAGGGTATCGGTCTTGACCACCATGGCGCTTCGCCCTTTGCCGGAAATCTCGACGGCGGTCTGCTCCAGATCGGCGACGGTCCGGCTGGCGCAGACGATGTCCGCCCCGGCATCCGCAAATGCCAGGGCAATCGCCTTGCCGATGCCCCGGCTGGCCCCGGTAATAATGGCGGTCCTGTCCTTTAAAGAAAAATCTATCATGTTTAAATCTCCTTCCTTTCCCGATATATTATGTCCTGCGGACGTTTGCAAACTCAAATCCCGCCCGGCGAGCGTTCTGGATACTTACGACGGCCTGACGCTCCGCTTGGGGCCAGCATTTCTCTTCAGAAACGGCTGTGCCGCCTTAATGAACCGACAGATAATGGGACGGGTTTCCCTCGGGTCGATGATGTCCATCACGTCCCCGGACTCCGCGCAGCGGAACGGGGAACGCAATTTGAGGAGGTTCTCCTCAAGTTCCCGGCGCCGCTTCTCCGGGTCTGGAGCAGATTCGATGTCGCGCCGATAGGCAGCGGCTACGCCGCCTTCAATGGGAATCGGGCCCCATTCGCCGCTCGGCCAGCCGAACCGGAGCTGGAGGCTTTGCATCCCGTTAAGACTGTTAAATACGCCGGAACCCATTCCGTACGCTTTTCTCAGGTTAATCTGGACTTTGGGAATCGTCGCCTCTATTCCCGCCATAATCCCCGTCATACCGTGGCGCACCGTTGCCTGCTTTTCGGCATCCATGCCGATCATCAGGCCAGGGACATCAGGCAGCAACACCATCGGGATGCTGAACATGTTGCACAGGTCGATAAAGCGCGCCGTTTTCTGCGCCGTCTTGCCATCGATAGCGCCGGCATTGAACATCGGGTTGCTCGCCAGTATACCCACCGCGTAGCCGTCCATGCGCGCAAATGCGGTTATCATGCCTCTGCCGAAATACCGGCGCATTTCGAAAATTTCCCCCTTATCAACGAGGAGGCGAATCAGCTTATACATATCATAAGGCTTCTTGCGTTCAATCGGCACGATTCCCAGCAGGTCTTCCTCGCGCCGGTTCGGGTCGTCGCCCAGATCAATCCGGGCGGGTATTTCCCACACGTTATTGGGCATATAACTGAGGTAATGCTTCACCTGCCGCAGGCAATCGTCTTCATCGGCAGCCTCGTTGTCAATAGCTCCTGATTCCCGGTGCACTTTGGTACCGCCGAGCTCGTCTTTATCGATTTCATAGCTTAATGAGCGTGAGACCAAGGGAGAGCCGGTGGGGAAGACCTGTCCCGTGCCTTTTACCATTACCGAGAAATGACAGAGCATCGCCTGCCCGGCAACGTGTCCCGCGGCTGGACCCAGAATGGCGGAGATAACGGGTACTTCGTGCAGCGCCATCACCGGCCACCGCCAGATATCAGAGCTGTCCGGCAGGGTCATCCGCCCCATTCCAGCATAATCCTGAGTGCTGAACCCGACGCCGTCCAGCAGCTGGATAACGGGTATGCCGTATTGCAACGCCACGGGCTGAATGAAAAAGCTGGGGTCTTTGTGGATGCCGGCCGGGCTGCCGCCGGAAACTGTGAAATCTTCACCGCCCAGAGCGACCAGCCTACCATCGATTTCCGCCATGCCGTTGACGAATCCCGCGTTGGCAAAATCCAAGAGATTCCCTTCCTCGTCGTACGTACCCCTGCCCATCAACGAGCCCACCTCAAAGAACGTACCTTTATCTACCAGCCTTTCGATGCGCTCCCGCACAGTCATTTTGCCCCGGCTATGCTGGCGTTCGATTTTTTCCTTACCGCCCAGAAGCAGAGCGGCTTCCCGGCGCCTTTTCAGCTCTTCAATAGCATCCTTCCAAGGCATACCAGGTTTCCAGGTGACAACTTTTTCAAACTTCTTCCCGTCCGTCATTCCGCTTCTCCTCGCATCTGCAAAGATCGTCTTTTGAAATCGTACGTTGTCCGGTTGAAATATCAGCCGATAAACGAGAGGGGTGCCAAATGCCTATCTTTAACTGTGGCTATTTACCTATGAATTTTAAGCAACCCGTGGAAAATATTCACGCCTGTGAGTTTATTCATGTTACAATATCCCGGCAATATTTTGCAAGACTAGGGCATAATAGCGCTCCGTGCATGCAGAATTCTGATTGACCGCCTGTTGGGGGAAGCGCACTGTTCCATAACAGCACGCTTTAGGTGTATAATTTAGCCACGCTATGCAAATACTTGCTGGTAGCCAGCCAAATCACTGGTTTTCTGGGGGAGGTCTTATGAATTTTCTGGAAGGCAAGACAGCGGTCATAACCGGCTCGTCAAAAGGGCTGGGGCGCAGTTTCGCCAGGGGGCTGGCTAAAGAAGGCGCCCGGGTGGTGGTAAACGGCACGGTGGCGGGTGATGTCAACGGTGTGGTTGAGGTGATAAAAAGCGCCGGCGGCACTGCGGTAGGCTGTACGGAAAGCGTCAGCACCATGGCCGGCGCCCAGCGCATCATCGAGGCAGCGCTCGATGCCTTCGGGCGACTCGATATTCTGGTCAATAACGCCGGCAACCTCCGGGACCGTACCTTTCTCAAAATGACCGAGGAGGAATGGGACTCCGTGATTTCCGTTCATCTCAAAGGCACGTTCGCGTGCGCCAAAGCAGCCGCTTCGGTCATGAGCCAGCAGAAGAGCGGCAATATCATCAACATAACTTCCGGGGCGGCATGGGGTCCCAGCATCGGACAGAGCAATTATGCCGCGGCGAAGGGAGGGATTATCTCCCTGACCTATGCGCTAGCCAATGAGCTGGCACGGTATAACATCACCGCTAACGCTGTCTGGCCGCGGGCTCTAACGAGAATGACCGCGCCGCTGCTGGAGGGAAGACTCCAGCGCGCCAGGGAGGAGACAAAGAAACTCGGCATGCCGGAGCCGTCAGCCGTAGATATAGGCTGGGGGCCTTCCGATATGGCGGCGCCCGTGGTCGTTTTCCTTGCCTCAGATGAAGCAAGAAACATCACGGGTAAAATCCTGTGCCTCGGCGGAGAGAGGCTGGTGGTATTCTCCCGGAACCAGAAGCTTGCTTCCGCCATCATGGCCGGCGGCTGGACCCTGGAAGGCATCAGAAAGCTCTGCCGGCTTTCCCTGGGCAAACTACTGACCGCGGAAAATCAGAACCCCGGATAATTTCCGGGGGCAAAGCTATTTTTCCAAAGGGGGGCATGACCAATCAGAAGAGTGAAGTTATACTACGGCTGGCGCGTGGTGTGGGCCACTTTCATACTCGTTGCCCTGATTAACGGGCTCTTCTTTTCCTTCGGTCTCTACCAGAAGCCGCTTATCGAAGAATTCGGCTGGAGTCGGGAGCAGCTGGCTTTATCCGCCACGGTCATGGTAGTCTCTTTTTCCCTGTCCTCTTTCATCGCCGGCATGCTCGTCGACCGCTACGGCCCGCGGCTGGTCTGCTCGGTAGGCGCCCTGATAATGGGGCTGGGCGTAATGCTGACCGGACTGACCAGCGAGCTATGGCACCTATACCTGACCTACGGCCTGATTTTCGGGGTGGGCGGCGGGGCGCTGGAGAAGCCGCCGAGCAGCACGGTCAGCAAGTTTTTTGTAAAAAGAAGAGGCACCGCACTGGGCATCGCCATCGCCGGGATAGGCATGGGCACGCTGGTCATCGCACCGGTAGCCCAGTATTTCATTGATTCCCTCGGCTGGCGCGCCGCCTGCCTGCTGACCGGGCTTTTGCCGATACTGCTGGGCATTCCGGTGGCGGCGCTGGCAATGCGGACATCGCCGGAATCCATGGGGCTGCTGCCGGACGGAGAAAAATCCAGGGCAGATGCGGGACCGTCTCCCCAAGGCAAGGCCGGCGGGTTTTCCCTGGTAGAGGCAGTACGGTTCCCCCAGTTCTGGATGCTTTTTGCCATTTCCACCTTCATGAACACCGGCCTGCTGGGTGTGATGTATCATCTCCCGGCCTATGCTACTGATGCCGGCGTAACGCCGATGTGGGCGGCGGCGGCAGTTGCCCTCGCCGGAGGGGTCAGCATCGCCGGCAGGGTGATTACGGGCATTGCCTCTGACACCATCGGGCGACGACGGGTGCTGATAACTGTATTTTCGGCGCTGGTCTTCATCCTTGCCGGGTTGATACTCGTGAAAACCACGGCGGCGCTGATTATCTGGGTCTTATTTTTCGGCTTCTGCTACGGCTCGATGGTGGTGGCATTGTGGGGGCTGGTCGCCGATCTGTTCGGTCGGATGGCGGCCGCCGGCATACTCGGGGCAATATCCATCGGCACCGGAGTGGGCGGCTTCCTCGGGCCTTGGGTGGCGGGCTATATCTTTGATGCTACCGCCAGCTATATTTCCGCCTTCCTGGCATTTGCGGCGGCATTCCTGCTGGCGGCGCTGTTCGTTTTCCGCGTCAGACCAATCCAGCATACGCAGCGCCGCAATCCGGCTGAAGTGAGCTAATCCGGGTCTGGAACGGGCAGCGGCTGTAATGAACCTCCGTTAAGGTCGATGGTTATGCCGGTAATCCAGGATGATGCCTCGGATGCCAGGAAAACCACTGACGCCGCAACATCTTCAATTTGCCCCATCCGCCCGAGCGGAATGCTTTTTGCCAGCTCGGCCAGGTGCTTCTCCAAGTTTTCCGTACCAACCACGGCGGACCGACTCCACCGCAGGCCCGGGGTCTCGATAACCCCGGGGGCAATGCAATTCACCCTGATATGTGGGGCCCATTCCAGGGCAAGTGTTTGAGTAAGGTTGACGACCGCTGCCTTGGCTGCCCCATAAGCCGCCATTCTAGGTTCGCCGGCACGCCCGGCGCGGGAAGCAATGTTGATAATACTGCCCTTTTTCTGCTCCATCATTACCTTGCCCACAGCCTGACTGCACAGAAAGACCGACTTCAGATTGGCACGCACAATGGCATCCCAGGCATTCTCGCTGACTTCCAGCATCCAGTGCCGGAAACTTCCGCCCACGTTGTTCACCAGAATATCAATCTTCCCGAACTTCTCAACCGTCTGGTTCACGAGGCTTTGCACCTGTTCGTATTGCCGGACATCCGCCACCACCGGCAGCGCATTCCTCCCTCTGCTGCGGACTTCGGATGCCGTAGCTTCAATGTCCGCCGCGGTGCGCGCGGTGACCACCACATCGGCACCGGCTTCGGCAAGACCGATGGCGATTCCCTTCCCGATACCCTTCCCGGACCCGGTCACGATAGCCACTTTACTGGCAAGACTAAATTTTGATAGTATCATCCATTCCTCCAGCAAAACTGACCTGGTAGTACGACCACAGAAAGCCATTAAATCCGTTTGGTTGATTACTACATTAAGGCTAAGACACCCTGATTTTGGGTACTTTATCTAATTCCTGCTCGGCTTCCACGATGATACGGTCTACTATTTCCCGGCAGGTGGGCACATCCTTAATACCCCCGATAGATTGCCCGGCGGGCATAATACCGTTTTCGGCATCGCCGTCAATTGCCTTTTGCAGCCTCATCGAGAAGTCCGCCATCTGCGCCTGCTCGAAGAGTCTCAGGCGTTCTTCACCGCGACTCATCTTCCGGCTCGCCTTGATGAATTCCATCCAGGAGAGACCCATCATCCGCTTTACCGCCATCGCGGAGGAAAGCCAGTTTAAGACGTGAGCCCCTCTCTTTTTAAGATACTCCTCCGCAGCGCGGCTTTTTAAGATCCGGCTGGGCATGCCGTCAAATGCTGCACTGTAAAAAGTGTCCTCTTCCATCGCCTTAACGATAAGCGCCTTAAACGGAGCGGCGACTTTGCATTCCTGAGAGACCAGGAAACGGGTGCCCATCCATATCGCATCCGCGCCGAGCATGAGCGCCGCGGCAAGCCCCTTGCCGTTGAAAAAGCCGCCGGAGGCTATCAGGGGCGTCTTTACCACACCTGAAATAATCGGGAGCAAAACCAGGGAAGTAACCTGTCCGCCGTGACCCGCCGCCTCATGCCCGGTGACAACCATGCAGTCCACACCTAGCTGCGTCGCCCGGGCCGCATGTTTGGAGGTAGTGACAGCTCCGAATACCTTCCCGCCGTATGCGTGTACCCGTTCAATGAACGTGGGCTTGCCCAGTGAATAGCAGAGGACCGGCACTCTCTCCTCGATCGCCACCTCGATTTTCTCTTTAGCAAGGGGGCGCACGAGCGCCTGATTGACGCCGAAAGGTTTATCTGTGAGCTTTTTGATTTCGTGAATGTATCGACGGGTATCCTCCGGAGTGAAGGCGGAAACCGCCAGCACGCCGAGCCCACCCGCGTTGCTCACCGCAGCCACCAGCCCCGGGTCGCTAACCTGGTTCATGCCGGCCAGCATTACCGGATGTTTGATA
This sequence comes from Dehalococcoidales bacterium, assembly GCA_028712355.1. GTDB lineage: Bacteria > Chloroflexota > Dehalococcoidia > Dehalococcoidales > RBG-16-60-22 > JAQTQH01. Next base: position 11,507 of record JAQTQH010000017.1, on the reverse strand, counting down.
CCAACCATTTCGGTTATCCGTGTTTTCAGCATCTTACCTCCCCGAATACCGAGCAAATCATGATATAGCGAGATATTAACAGGAAGACGATATAAAAATCAATCCGGGATAACCTGCTCCGGCGCTAGTCGTAATAAAGGATTTTGCTAATCACTTCCTGAATGCTGAAAACCAATACTAATCACTTTGTAGACCAATGCGAGTCAGGGAAAAGGAGGCTCAACTGCCAACGGTAACGTGCAGATTCAAGCCCTGAAGCAGTTCCTTGACCTCCTGGACATACTGCCTATCCGGTCTCACTGCCTGTACCCACTTATAGGAACGCCCCAATTTTTCATACTTGGTCCGGCCCCATTCGTGGTAGGGGAGAATGGTTACCTTCTCAGCCACTATCTCTTTTGCCAGATCTCCCGTTTTTCGCAGGTTGTCTTCGGAATCATTGAAGCCGGGAATCAAGGGAATGCGCAGCCAGATTTTTACCTTCTTCTTGCTCAGCTTACGCAGGTTTTCCAGTATGAGGAGATTGTCCACACCGGTAGCCTCTTTATGAATCTGCGAGTCCATGTGTTTAACATCATAAAGAAGAAGGTCGGTGTATGGCAAAACCTGTTTAAAGACATGCCACGGGGCAAACCCGCTGGTGTCAATAGCCGTGTGCAGACCCGCTTTCCTGGCCGCCATGAGCAGCGCGTGAGTGAAGCGTGGCTGATAGAGTGGCTCCCCGCCAGACAGCGTTATGCCACCGCCCGAGTTGCGGTAATACGCCGTATCCCGCATCACTTCCTTCATGACTTCACGGACAGTCACGTTTTTCCCGGCGGGTTCCAAAGCCCCGTAAAGGCACGCCTCGGTGCATTTGAGAGCCAAGTGGCATCTGGGACTATCGACAGCAAGCTGCGGCTCAAGTACGATGGCACCTGCAGGACATACCTCGAGGCACCTACCGCATTTTGTACACTTCCCGGCATCAACCATCAGTTCGATGCCGGCTTCCTGCGATTCAGGGTTACTGCACCATTTGCAGCGTAAAGGACAACCTTTTAAGAATACTGTCGTCCTTATTCCCGGGCCATCCTGAATGCTGAATCGCTGAATCGCGAATATTAAACCTGTAACGTCTTCCGGCTCTGTCTCTCCATCTACAGATTCAATTATCTTTGATTCCTCATTAATCAAAAGTTTGTTCCGTTCTGGCAATAATCTCGTCCTGGACTGACTTCTCAAGGTCTACAAAGTATGCCGCCAGCCCCGCCTGCCGAACCACCAGGGTGGAGTACTTATCAGGGTTCGCCTGGGCGTCCAGCAACGTTTCCCGATCAATTATGTTGAACTGGATGTGGTGTATCTTGAGATCCATCCAAGTCTTGAAGTAAGCGATGAACTTTTGTTTGTACTCACCACTCAGGTACATAGGAAGGAATTTCTGGTTGAACAGGTGGGTAAACGTACCGATATGATCAATCTTGCCGACGGAGTTCAATACTGCCGTCGGGCCTTTCTTATCGGTCCCCAGTGCAGGTGAAATCGTGCCGTCGTTGAACATATCTGCGGATTTTCTGCCGTCCGGCGTCGCCCAGGTCAACCCGCTCCAAGCAAAGTAGGAAGCGCCGCCCGTGCCATCTTCCATGAAGGGACCACCCCAGATATTCTTAAAGCTATGGAACGTCTGAGTCGCTTTATTCTGCATATCCCGGGCAATAACGTCTACGTAGTCATCGTCATTGCCAAACTTGGGAGCATTGATAAACATCTGGCGGAGGTCGTTTTTCCCCTCCCAGTTATTTTTCAGGGCAGTAACCAGTTCCTCCATGGTGACCTTCTTCTCATCGAAGACCAGCTTCTTGATGGCTGCCAGCGAGTTTGCCACGGTAATCTGCCCGATGGGCTGGAAGATGGTATTGAGAAAATACTTATAGATGCGGCAATCCTGCCCTTTTTCAATGCAGCCATCCAGCAGCGAGGACAGGAACGGCTGAGGGAGATATTCCTGATCAAGAATGTCCACGATATTGTAGGTGGTGACCAGTTTGCCGAAGAAAAACTTAACCTGTGCAAGATAGGCATCGATGACGTCATCAATGGATTTGAAGGTACGCGGGTCCGGCGTAGCGACTCCCCATTTCTTCCCGTTGAACATATCGACGCCCTGATGCAGCGCGTAGTCCAAGCACTTGGGCAGGACGAACTGGCCGCCCAGTGCGCGGAAGGCCATGGCTTTGCCCGGAATATTCCAGCGCATACACCCGTCGGTGGAGTAGTTACGAGCATCCTCCAGGGGTATTCCCAGGTTCATGAGGTAAGGAATCATCATCTCATCATTAAAGAACGAATAGACGCCCGGCTCTTTCAACAAGGATTCGGTTATCTTATCGTACAATTTAGCGGGGCTCTTCCGGTGGAGTCTTACCGCCACAGCTGGCTGAATCAGACCGGTCTGGTTCTTGGCATCCATCACAATATAGGTCATCTCATTGGTGGCATCCTCACCGGCCGGCGTTTGTCCGCCTACGGTAGTCACCCTGGTAATGAGCGTCGCACCGCCCGCGCCCGTAGCTGGCGGTTTAAGCTCTGGCTCTTCGTCCATCTTGAGGAAGAGGTTACCGACAAGATCTACCGCCTCTTCCCGGGTCAGAATGCCATTATCGAGATCCCTCTGGAAAAAGGGGTAAAACAACTGGTCGAATCTCTCGCCCAGTCCCGATGATTGTAAATCCAGCACGCGAACCATAAGATTGATGAACCAGTAAGCCTGCAAAGCCTCATGCAAAGTCCGGGCCGGGTTACCGGGAATCCAATCGCAAATCTCGGCTATCTTCAGAAGCTCGCTCTTGCGCTGCTCGCTGGTTTCGTTTTCCGCGTCTTCCCGCGCTTTCTGGGCGAACCGCTTGCCGAAACGGACCAGCGCTTCCAGGGTTATCATGGCCGCATCGTAGAAGCGCTTTCTTTCCAGGTATTCCTGGGGCCGGGTAAGAATGTACTGTTCATCGGAAATTTCCGCGAGCTTTCCCTTGATTTCCTCAACCAGCCCATTCAAACCAAGGGACAACGCTTTCTCGTAGTTGGGTACGCCGACGTGCCCGCCGTGTATCCACTGAAACACACCGTGGTTATCATAACGCCAGTAATCCTTCACGCTGTCCGGCAGCAAATTGCGCTCCATGCCGTGTACCGCTTTGTTGCGCCAGTAAGCGTGGATTTCGTGCAGCTCTTTGCGGGCATCATCTTCGATAATCTTGGCGTATTCCTTATCGATGGCTTTGTCCAGCCAGCTCCACCAGAGTTCGGGGAAAGTCAGGATGTTGCCCGGCTTGCTGCATATATTACCCACAATTAACTCGTCCGAGAGAATGTACAGCTTCTTGTTATCGAGCAGGTGAGCAAGCGCCTTAGCTCTTCGCATGATGAACGGTTCCCCGTCCGTCTGCTTATACGATTCGGTAATTAGGCGCGCCCGCTCTACTTCTAACTTTACATCAGACCGATAAGGCAGTCTTTTGTTGTCCAGGCTGCCCATCCGCCCCATGCCCCTCATCACCTTGCTCTGGTAACAGGAACGCCCCTTCATTTCTGCTAATGAAGGCCTTGCTTTAATTTCTTTTGCCAGAACCATATTCTGCCTCCTCATTCTGATTTACGAGTGTTTTATCTAGTCTGCTCCAATTTCATTTCTAACACAGCAATGCCTATTTGTCAAGTAAAGACGCGAGTTTTCTCACACACTAAATACTTGACAAAAACCCGCTTTGCTGGTATACACTAAGCTATTCACAATGACGTTTTGCATCACCTCGCAACCCTTGTGAGATATTAGAAATTTCAGTGAAAGGTATTTATCGCCCGCTGGTTGATTATGTGATTTAATCCCCGCGAGATGTATTTTTAATACCTTTGGAAAGGATGAAAAAATGACTGAAGCGACGGAAAGCCTTTTATTTAAGTTAAATGAAGATGGCGTAGCCATACTAACGCTGAATCGACCGGAAAAACTCAACGCGCTGAACATGGACATGAGAATGGGCTTACCCGGTCTCATCGAAAAAGTAAGGCAGGATGATAATATCAAGGTGCTTATTGTAACAGGAGCGGGGCGGGGTTTCTGCTCCGGTGCTGACGTTGCCGGACAGGCGGCCAACCTTGCCGAACGTCCCAAAAAGAGCCGCCGCGAGACCCTCAACCCGCTGGCGTGGTGGATGGTGCCGCTGTTAAGGCTGGAAAAGCCCACCATAGCCGCCGTAAACGGGGCGGCGGCGGGTATCGGACTATCACTGGCGCTGGCCTGTGACGTCAGGATCGCTTCACAGCAGGCAAAGTTCGGTACGTTATGGGTGAACCGGGGACTGGTACCGGATGGCGGCGCAACCTTTCTCCTGCCCAAAATTATCGGGATGTCTAAAGCCCTCGAGCTGATGTACTCAGGCAGCATCATCGGCGCCGAGGAAGCGGAGAAAATCGGCATGGTAAGCAGAGTTGTCCCTCCGGAGGAGTTAATGCCGGCGGTCATGGAGATGGCGACAAAGTGGGCTAAGGGGCCATCTGTAGCAATCGAATTGGTTAAGAAAGCCGTAATCGGCAAAGTCAGCCGTGAATTTGAGGCGCAGTTGGATTACGAAGGCTATGCCCAGGGGCTTTGTTATCCGACGCAAGACCACAAAGAAGCGGTCAGCGCTTTTTTGGAAAAGAGAACCCCGAATTTCAAAGGCGCATAACAACCTGCAAGTGAGTAAAATAAAAATGGATAAAATAGAACAGCAGAAATTAAAGGAACTCTCGGACCGCTTTGGTGTCCCGGTAGATTTTGTTGAAGCCAGCCAGAAAGCGCGGCAAGCTACCACGATGAAGGATAAACTGGCAGCATTCAACCGGGAAAAAGAGCTTATTTTGAAAGGCGATGTGGATCTGGTTACCCGCCTACACGGGGAGGGGAAGCTGACCGCCCGGGAACACGTCGGGAACCTGTTAGACCGGGGCAGCGGCGAAGAACTGGACCTGAGGCATCGTCCTTACGAGACAGGCTTCGATATCGGCGAGGGGACCGCGCAGGGTGATGGCGTTATCATCAGCTACGGGACGGTTAACAACAAGCCAGTCACAGTATGGGCGCAGGACTCCGCCGTGCTGGGCGGCACGGTGGGCGTAGTCCACGCCAGGAAAATCACCATGATAATGAAGCGGGCCATCGATAACCTGACTCCGCTCATCGGGATTATCGATTCCGGGGGTATCCGGGCGCATGACGCGATTCAGTACCCTGACTTCTATTCTTTCGGCGCAATGGCGTATTTCCAGACCATGGCATCTGGCGTGATTCCCAAGATAACCATGATTTCCGGGCCGTGCACCGGAGAGATGTCCGTCATCGCCGGGATGAGCGATTTTGTCTTCATGGTCAAAGACGATAGCCACATGACACTGATGCCCGCCCCTGCCGGCACGGATGCGGCGAATATCGGAGACCCGTGGAACGTACAGGCAAAGGTGGGGGCATGTGACGTCGTTGCGGATAATGAAATTGATTGCCTGCAGAAAATGCGGCAACTTCTGAGTTACCTGCCGGCGAACAACACCGAAAAGCCCGCACGCGTGGACACCGGAGATGACCCTGACCGCCGCGATGAAGGGCTTCTCGAGATAGTACCTATTGATTCCGCCAAGCCTTATAACATGTATAAAATCATCGGGGCAGTCGTGGATAACGGCGAGTTCTTTGAGATAAAGCGCCATTTCGCCCGGAACCTGATAACCGGCTTTGCCCGCCTCGACGGGTACACCACCGGCATCATCGCCAACTCGCCCCAGTTTTTAGGCGGATGCATGACGCTGGACGCGGCGGACAAGATGTCACGCTTCGTCCGGTTCTGCGATGCCTTCAATATCCCGCTGGTCTGGCTCGCCGATACTCCCGCTTTCTTGCCCGCGATAGAAGAGGAAACCCGGGGACTTATCCGGCACGGCAGCCGCATGATAATGGCAATCAGCGAGGCTACGGTGCCCAAGATAACCGTGGGCATCCGAAAACACTACGGCGGCGGGCGCCTCGCGATGCCCGGGCTAAACCTCGGCGGCGACCTGCTGGTGTCCTGGCCGACCCTTCAGTCCGGCTTGATGGGTGCGGAAGGGGCGGTTTCCATCCTGTACGGGAAGAACCTGAAGTCAATCGAAGACGAATCCCGGCGGAAAGAGGAAGAGCGAAAGCTCGTGGAAGGGATGCAGTGGAGCTTGGACTTACAAGTCCGCGAAGCCAGCGAGGAAATAATCGACCCACGGGAGACCCGGCCGTTCTTAATCCGGGCTTTGAAGTGGATGGCAGGGAAAAACCGCGAACTGCCGCCCAAGAAACATGAGAATATACGGGTTTAAATAATTCTACAGGAAAAGAAGATGTCGGAAAAGATGAACGAGATACAGCAGCGAAGAGCACGGCTTCTCCCCGGCGGACTGCCCAGGGACATTGAAAAACAGCACAGCAGCGGCAAGCTCACGGCGCGGGAGAGGATGGAGAAATTATTTGACCGGGGCACCTTCCAGGAGGTTAACCTGTGGATTAGTCCCATCAAGACAGGATTTGATATTGATACGCGGGAACTCCCCGGTGACGCGGTCATTACCGGGGTCGGCAAGGTCAAAGGCAGACAGGTCTGCGCCTACGCCCATGACTTTACCGTGGCGGGAGGTACCTTCGGCTCGGCATTTCATCATAAGGTGGCACGCTTGATGGAGATGGCGCTCAACGAGCGCGTTCCCTGCGTGCAAATCGTCGATTCCGGCGGTGAGCGCATCCACGACTGGTTCGGCAGACCCGCACACCGGCCAATCCTGGGCGGGAAAAGCGTCGCAGGCTCACCCATGATGTACGAATATCCCGGCATCATGACGGGTGTCGTCCCGCAGATTACACTGATGCTCGGCCCCATGTACGCCGGCGCGGCTTACATCCCCACGATGGCGGACTTCATGATAATGACGAACAAGACCGCCTTTATGTCCGTGGCGTCACCCGCTCTCCTGAAGGCAGTGACCCATGCCGATGTCACCCAGGAAGAGATTGGCGGGGCGGTACTCCATGCCACCACGACGGGGACCGCCGACTTCCTTACCGAGAGCGACGAGGAATCCATAGAAATATGCCGCTATTTGCTTTCTTACATCCCATCGAGCTGCGATGCAAAAGCTCCGGAGGTTGACTCCGGCGACGACCCTCTACGCAGTGAGGAAAAGCTGCTTGACATTGCGCACAACAATTATGATATGCACGAAGTGATCGGCAGCGTCGTGGACAGGGGACAGTTCCTGGAAATCCAGAAGCTCTACGCCCGGAGCCTGATTATCGGCTTCACCAGGCTTAACGGTAAATCGGTTGGCATCGTCGCCAATAATCCTGCCGCAGACGGAGGCATATTAACGCTTAATACCTGCGACAAAGAAGCCCGCTTTGTCCGGTTCTGTGATGCCTTTAATATCCCGGTGATATTCCTTGCCGATACTCCCGGCTTCCAATCGGATACCCGGCAGGAGCAATCCATGGACGGGTTGATTCGCACCGTACCCAAGCCAGTCTTTGCAATCTGCGAAGCCACCGTCCCTCTGGTGACAGTGTATCTCGGGAAATGCTTCGGTCTCTCCCGGATGGTGATGGGAATGCCGCGAATGGGAGTGGATTATACACTTTGCTGGCCTTCCAGCCAGGTGGCTCAGATAGCACCCGAAGCCGCCAGAGCCGCGCTAAAGAAAGAGGAAGTGAAGGAAAACCCAGGTCTAAGCGATGATAAATATGCAGAACTGATTAACGGTTATTTCAACTTCCCCTATCACGCGCCGGAAAAAGCGATGGCCGATGACATTATCGACCCCAAAGATACGCGGAAAACGTTGATAAACCTGCTCGACACTTTAACCAACAAAAAAGCATATCCCAGACCCCGGAGAAAACACAGCCTGTTGCCTCAGTAGCGCTCCAGAGACTTGCGTCAGTGCCGGTCTCTGCCTGGAAAATAGTCTGTAAGGTCCTCGTCCGAGTAAGCAGTCAAACTTGGCTCCCCTAATAGGTTAATACACAGAACTTTTCAAGCCGTCTTTGAGATGCCTGTTGCTCAATTTAACCATAATCTCATCAAAATCGGCAAGCGGCAGTACCGAAACCCTATTTACCTTGCGAAAGAGTGGCGCAGGGCTTTAGCCGATGGCGTATATTATTCTCCTGCTGCCCTAGCACGCCATCTCAAAGTCTCTAGAGCCAGAGTGACGCAGATTTTGAACCTCTTGCAGTTATCACCCGAAGTCATTGACGTGATTTGTTTATTGGGCGATCCTATTAGATATCCAATAATAACCGAGAGGAAACTCAGATCGTTACTGGCATTAAGCTCTCAACAACAAAAGGCTCGACTGGAAACCATGTTGTCAAAGAATGGGTACAAATAAATGCAGCAGTTCGAGTCCCCTTAGCTGGAGCTGAGGTATCAATAGGTAGAACTTTTTCTACCACTTTTGCTATTATCTAAATACTGATTCGAGTCCAGTCGGATGGGTGGTATTGTACGGTAGACAGAACTAAAACGTTCGAGTTAGCTTTCAGCCTATAATTATCGACCCATTAGGATCCACACTGTTCCACCAATGGGGACGATACCTATAACTCATCAGTCTTATCAAGTACTGGCATGTTATCCTCCACCCGGAAGTCTATCGTTATCGCAATAGTACCATTGCGACATCGATAAATCAAGGGTTTGTCTTCGGAATATATAGACAAAAGGTACTAGCTGTTGAAATTTCACCTGTATTTGGATAAAAAAAGGGTCCCGGATATTACACCGGGACCCTTGGTCCAACTATTTATCTTTTTAGAACTCAAACAATGCTGGCTGTTCGGCTTCTCTCTTTATTACCTCCTCTTCTTTTTGCTTTCGTCTTTCAACTCGTTCTGCTTCCTGCCTAGCCGTGGTGCGCCGGAGATAGAGCCATTCCTTGAGTCGATTCAGGTCGGCCATTTGCTGGTCTGTTAGTGAGTCTACCCTAATATCCTTTGGCATCTCACTTTTGCGCCATCGGGTATAGGTTTTACCAGCAACATAGAGGTAAATCTGGCTCCAGTCACTGTCCATCGGCACCGTCAGCGAAGCCGTATTGAGATAGGCACAGGCTTCGGCATCCGTTCCTGTAGGTTGCTCCCCTTTGGTTCCCTTCATGTTTTCGGTCAACCTCTCCAGAGTTATGGCGTTCTTGAGCCATTCAGGGAGACTATCCCCCCATCCACCCGGGTAAACAATGATAGGATCCGTTAATGTACCTATCAGGTCATCTATCATCGTATTGATATTTTTTGACAAAGTTACCCTCCTTATATTTGTATTTTTGTGATAAAGGTCTAGTATTCGTCAGGGAAGAGGATGGTAGTTGCGCTACGGTCAGCCTCGGTGATTATCCAGATGGTGGCTATTCCGTTCTTCGGGAAGCGGTCATCGTTGTAGGCCGATAGCAGGCGAGTGTCCTGTTTCAACGCCTGGTCGTTGGTCTGTTTATCCTCTTCATCCCCATCTCCCCAGTCGCCCTTGACGTGGCGGTTGAGGGACTTCTGGATGAACTGAGCAAAGTCGGGGTTCTCACACGCAAGGTCGTAGACTCCTCTGGTGGCAACGATCTGGCCGGTGTTGAAAGTAGCGTTGATAACGAATAGTGTATTCATCGTTTTCTCCTTTTTAGGGCATAGTTACCCCTTCAATAATGGTGAATTGGACTTCTAGTCCTTGAACCTGGTTATGTGCAGGCAGGCATAATGTGACTTGAAGTTGTCAATCGGGCTTTGCCAGAAACCGTTGCGGAAGTCCAGTAAGTAATGCCAGTATCCCTGGTATTCCTGTTCCCGCACGGCTACGAGGTAGTCGGTGAATATCCTGACGGCTGCCGACTTACTTCCCCAAAGCACGATGACGCTGGGAATATAGGTCTGGTCGCTCTTTAGCCTGATAGGATGCCATTCCAACTGAAGCCTGGTAAGTTTCAGGTTATCGAGCCAGAAGTGGCGTCCGCCGGCGTCATAAGAGCCGATGTAGATGTCCTTACCTTCCAGCTCTTCCAGTATCTCCATCAGGCGTTTTACGGCTTCCCGTCGTTTTTTGCGAAGCGGTATCTGGACAGCCTTCCGTCCCAGTTTCACAGTGGTAGTGGGTTCAGGTTCGGCAAGCTTCACTCCACCAAACAAGTCCATTTGATCTGTTGCCATATTTATCACTCCTTTCTATTCAGATTTCGGGCATAGTAACCCCTTCAATTACCGGTATCGCTGGCTTTGTTAACTCACCAAACTGAGCTGTTTGCCACTGTTTACTTTCTGTCGTTCTGCCTCTACCGTTCCCCCTGGGATAGACTCACGGACAGAGCTAATCGCAGAACGGACATTCCCCGGATGTGGTTGCTGGTTCCAGGGCAACACCCCGCCGGTAACCCGCTCGATTTCACCGATGAGACGGGACAGGTGCTGGTCAATATATCCTGGAAGGTTGGGGATTTTTCGCGCTTCAACAGCGACAAGTTTCGCCTGCTCAAGAGGTTCAATGGCTTGATTGACGTATTCCTCGACCATATCCATAGCCTCGTTGACCATCAGCGCATTCCACTTGATAGGCATAGTTTTACCTCCTTTATTTCGGTTATTAGGCATAGTTACCCCTGCAAGAATGGGTATAGGTGAGCGACCTAGCTCTTGAGAGCCATATTGATGGCTTCCTTGACGACATCAGACCAGCACTCCAGTCCCCACTCCACGCCCTTCTTCACCTGGGCAAGAATGTCATCGGTTATCGCTTCTTCAGGGATAACCATCTCCCTGGCGCAATCAATGACATCCACCTTGCTGAGGACAAAGATAGTGTCCGTATCCGCCATAGTTGGCTTCCTCCTTTCAGAATGATTACTTGTGAATACCTGGGAGTACCTACTCTCTTTGGTTGTGGTTCGTACTGTGCAACTGTCCTACTGGACTTCCAAAAGCACGCAACCGCTGGTGCTGTCCCTGCCATCGAGGGCTTACGTCCGTCCCAGGTCTGCCTCTGCCATCGGGCATCGGTGCTCCCTGCCCTTTTTGCCATAAAAAAAGGGGTATCCGTTCCCACGCATTGGGGAAACGAACACCCCTTAAAAAAGCAAAAAAGCGGGGTCTCCCCCGCTTTCCTGCGTTGGCTGTTTTCTGAGTTCAAGCGTTCAGTTCAGGCTTTATGCTACGGCTACTGGTTCTTTTGCCTTGCGTTTCGCTTTGTGCTTCGGCTTCTGGGCGTTGGCGATTGCTTCGGCTTCGGCTACCGCATTAGCTTTTTCGGCTTCCTCGGCTACCGTTTCGGTTGGCTCTACCTCGGCGGTGGCTTCTGGCTCGGTGGTTTCGGTGGGCTGGTTCGCTTCTACCTTGACTGGCTCGGCGGTGTCTGTCTCACCTTTCGGCTGCTGGCTTTCACCAGCAAACATCGGCATTACCACGAGCTCATAGTCAGGACTGGTAAAAAGCATTGGCGATGAAC
>JAQTQH010000071.1 GCA_028712355.1 Dehalococcoidales bacterium | reverse complement strand
ACGTGGACGCGGATACCGGCGAATACTGGTCTTATGCGGGATGGTCTCTTATTGTGATTTACTCCAGCCCGGAGACGGCGGGGCACCAGCTTTACCTGTATGATACGTTTGCCTTCAACCACGGCAGCGAGAACCTGGACTTCGACAATGACGGCGAGGCGGGCGGCGACATCACGGGCTTCTTCGTGCCGGAGCCCATCTCCGGCGAGACCAACGCGGCGACATTGACCTGCTTTGTCGGCGAGGGTGATTCCAATTACGATGGCGACTACCTGAAATTCAACAGCACCAACCTTTCCGACGGCGCCGGCGACCTGGACGATGTCTGGGACTCGCAGTCGGTCGGAATGAGCGAAGACGGTGTGGATATTGACAATTTCTATGTCACCTGGGACAGCGGCTTGATTGAGCCGGGAGACACCACGGCACACCTGGATATGCCCAGCGGCACGGATAACTGGAACCTAATCTACATCATCCTGTCCATGCGCAGCGAAACGGTAACCGGCGGTACGGTGCATTACGTGATACGCAACGGGTAAGGCCGGAGCCTGCCCGTAAATCAGGATTCAGTCCAGCTTACCGTACGGACCTTTCCAGCCATCAGCGATGCTGAGAAATGCTTCGTATCCCTTTTCCCGGATAAATTCAATCGCCTGGCGGTATTTTTGGTACTTGTACCCGTTTTTCCGGTAAAATCCCTGGATTATAGCACAACAGGCATAATCGGGACATTCGGCACACGTCTCGAATTTTTTATCTTTGAAGCAGCACCTTTTAATAACACACCTTGATTTATTAATATCTCTTGCGCCGCTTTCGTATCCCAGCTTGCAGCCGCGGCAGACATTATCCGCAAGATAAGCGCGGCAGGTCCCGCAATACGCGCCGCAGCAGCCGATTTCCCTGATGGACACAAAATTATCCCCTTTTTATTTGACCATCATAATATTACACATCATTCCGATAAGTGCAACATGAAACCAGCTTGGGTTCTGTTCTATTGTGATTGTGGTACCGTGCTTACCTCACCCTGCCCTCTCCAGTAAGAGTCAACTATTATGCCGAGATAGATTTAGCTGGAGAGGGTGTGTAAAAAAAAGAGAGGGGGCTTTGCCCCCTCTCTTAAATTTTCTCCCCCGCTCCAAATTACTGAATAGTGGCTTAGTAGTATTATCAAAATTGGAGCGGGGGATACAGGGGGTGAGGCTGACATAAGCAACAACAACTAAGAATGAACAGAACCCCAGCTTGTTTTTCCAGACATTGAAGATAACCTCTCATTCCCTTATAATATTTACCATCTGCATACTAATCTAACTATCGCAAGGGAGGTGATGCTATGATTGTCCTCAACCTCCGCACATGAATCCATATTCCCGTGATGCATGTTATGCATCATCCTGATACCACCCCGGCGGCGGGGAAAGTTCATAGCGTTGCCTCTTTGGCTGCTTCATTCAAGTAGCACGCAGGCTCCTCCGTGATGGATTTCTCCGTACCGCCGGCAGAAATTTAGAACGAAAGGAGCTTTTTAATGTCTTCTGTTTCCCGTTTTCTGACGTCCCGCTGGGGACCAATCATCACCGGTGTTGCCGTCGGCATTTTGGCACCGCTGCTCGTCTTGTGGGGCAATCCCGGCAACATGGGAATCTGCGTCGTCTGCTTCAACCGCGATATTGCCGGCGCGCTGGGACTGCACCGCGCCGGGATAGTTCAATACATCCGTCCTGAGATAATCGGATTCGTGCTGGGGGCGCTGGCAGCGGCGCTCATTTTCAAGGAGTTCAAGCCGCGCACCGGTTCGGCGCCGCTGGTGCGCTTCCTGCTCGGTATATTCGCTACTTTCGGCGCCCTGGTCTTCCTCGGCTGCCCCTGGCGCGCCTATCTCCGCCTGGCGGGCGGTGACTGGAATGCCCTCTTCGGCATCCTGGGATTGATAGTCGGCATCGGAGTGGGCATTTTATTCCTGCGCATGGGCTACAGCCTCGGGCGGAGCCGCCCGGCGCCGAAAGCCCTGGGGTGGGTCATGCCAATCGTCATGGTAGTGCTGCTCGTTCTCCTGATTGCGGCACCCCAGTTCGGGCGCGATGCTAACGGCAGTCCGACCGGTCCCATCTTCTTCTCCACCACCGGACCGGGCAGCCTGCACGCGCCGCTGCTCATTTCGCTGGCGGTGGGACTTTTCATCGGCTTCCTGGCGCAGCGCAGCCGCTTCTGCACCGTCGGCGCGGTGCGGGACGCCATCCTGCTCCGCGACTCGCGCCTGTTCTACGGTGTCCTCGTGCTGATTGTCACCGCCTTCTTGACCAATCTGATACTGGGGCAATTCAATCCGGGCTTCGAGAAGCAGCCGGTCGCCCATACTAACGAACTGTGGAACTTCGGCGGCATGGTGCTGGCCGGGCTGGCATTCACCCTCGCGGGCGGCTGCCCCGGGCGCCAGCTTTTCCTGACCGGCGAAGGCGATGCCGATTCAGGGCTTTTCATCGCCGGCATGATTGTGGGCGCCGGTTTCGCCCATACCTACAGCATGGCCAGTTCCACCACCGGCCCCGGCGCGTTCGGGCCTTTCATCGTCATCGCGGGGCTGGTTGTCTGTATCGTTATCGGCTTGACCATGCGAGAGGCTAAGGTTTGAGGAGAGTAAGATGAGTGATGTCATAACTGTTGATGCCCGCGGGTTGTCCTGCCCTCAGCCTGCCTTGCTGGCCCGCCAGGCAATCCAGAAACAGGGCAAAGGAACTATCGCGGTGCTGGTGGATTCCGGCACCGCCCGGGAGAACGTTTCACGTTTGGGAAAGAATTCCGGCTGGTCGGTAACTATTGAAGCGCAGCCGGACAGCAGTTCCCGGATAGTAATGCAAAAATGATTTACCTGGACAATGCGGCGACCTCCTGGCCCAAGCCGCCGCCGGTCTTAAAAGCCATGACCGATGTTCTGGAGCGCGCCGGGGGCAACCCCGGCCGCTCCGGGCACCGCCTGTCCATCGCGGCGGCAAGAGTAATCTACGACACACGGGAAGCCCTCGCGGGATTCTTCGGCATCAGCGACCCGCTGCGGGTCATCTTTACCAATAACGCCACGCACGCCATAAATCTGGCACTCCGGGGTATGCTCAAGCCGGGCGACCACGTCGTGACCAGTTCCATGGAACACAACGCAGTCATGCGCCCGCTGCGCGGGCTGGAGAAACAGGGCATTAGACTGAGCATCGTGCCCTGCGCGCCGGACGGCAGCCTCGACCTCAAAGACCTGGCGGCAACCGTCAAGCCCGGCACGAAGCTGGTGGTCATGACCCATGCCAGCAACATCGTGGGAACGATTTTACCGCTTGCCGAGATTGCCGCTATCGCCCATCAAGCCGGCGCGCTGTTACTGGTCGATGCCGCCCAGACGGCAGGCATCCTCCCGATAGACATGCCACCGCTGGGCATCGACCTGCTGGCATTCACCGGGCACAAGGAGCTACTGGGGCCTCCGGGCATCGGCGGGCTGGTCATCGCCGACGGCATGGACGCCGCCCGGATTGAGCCGCTGATACGAGGCGGCACCGGCAGCCGTTCCGAATCCGAAGAGCAGCCGGAAGACCTGCCAGACAAATTCGAAAGCGGCACCGCCAACCTGCCGGGCATCGCCGGGCTGGGGGCGGGACTGCAATGGCTGACAGAGAGATGCCCCGGCGAAGCCAGAGAGCACCTGAAAAAGCTCGGCAAGGCTCTGATTGAGGGTCTTTCCGTTATTCCCGCTGTGAAGATATACGGGACTCGCGACCCCGAACACATGGTGTCCGTCGTTTCTTTTACTGTTGCCGGCAAGCGTGTGTCCGAGATAGGGCTCCGGCTGGACGAAGAATACGGCGTGCTGTCCCGCGTGGGCTTGCACTGCGCACCGGCAGCGCACAAGACGGTAGGGTCGTTTCCGCAGGGCACGGTGCGGCTGTCGCCCGGCGTTTTTACTACAATGGATAACATTCAGGAAACTTTAAAAGCGGTAAGTGAAGTAGTGCGGTCATGACAAAATACGGCGTAGTCCTGTTCCACACCACCTCGGCGGTGATGCGGGCGGAGAAGCTGCTCGCCAAGCGCGGATATCCGGTCAAGCTTATCCCCACTCCCCGCCAGTTCTCCTCCGATTGCGGCATCGCCCTGCAGTTCGCCTGGGCTGATAGCGAGGCGGTGAAATCGGCGCTGGGCGATGCCAAGCTGGAATTTGACGCCATCCACCTTTTGGATGGCTAGCAGACTATCGTCTTGACACATCCCCTCCGGAAACTGAATAATAAATCCGGACTCATGAAAAACGTTTTACACTGGCAAGCACGTGCCCGCATTTTTGTCCTGCTGCTGGCAATCGTTACTCTCGGCGGCTGCGTCACGCCGCCGGCAATTCCTACCTTCACACCTCCTTCCCTGCCCTCTTTCACGCCGCCGACTATCCCGCCGTTCACTCCCCCGGTGCTGCCGACCCCCGGCACGTCCGCTCCTACGGGAGCAATCCGGCTGCCCACCGCACCCAAGGTGACTTTTACCGTCACCATACCGCCGGCAACCCCGCCGGAAGATGTCATCTACCTGCGCACCGGCTGGGGGCAGGACATCCGCATGGACCGGATTGACAAGCTGACCTGGCAGGCGGATTTCGCGCCGCCGCCCGGCGTGCCTGTCACCTACGGCTATAACCGCAACGGCGTGGGCTACGAAGCCAGCGAGGAAATTACCCCCGGCGATACGGAAGCCGACTGGCACCAGAAGCGCAGCGTTACCGCTAATATCTCCCAGCACGTCATCCAGAAAGACGAGGTCAAGAAATGGCGCTGGCTGCTCAACGAGCCGGTGCCGGCGAAAATCCTGCCGGAGACCACCCTCTTCCAGCCACGAATCGAGGGATGGACCTTCCAGAAGGGACTGGCGGTCATTGACTACTGGTGGGACATTTTCCGCACCAACGGCGAGACTGAAGCCACCGTGCAGCGCATCTTAAAGGACAATGCCAATTACGTCCAGTACTCGCCGACATGGGCGGTGGAAATCACCGGGCAGGGAATCAGGCTGAATAAAAGCGCCGGTTACACCTATCCCGATGACGCCATCCGTTACGAGGCGCAGACTGCCCGCCAAGCCGGTCTGCACGTGATGTTCCGCAACCAGGTATGGATGGAACTCCCGAACGAAGAGGTCACCCGCTCACGCCCCGCGGCATGGTGGGAGTCTTACTACCAGACCCGCCGCCAGTACCTGATGGAAATGGCGCAGCTTGCCGCCGCAGAAGGCATTGAGGCGATGAGTATCGGCAGTGATTCGGATACGCTGTGCGCGTTTACCTCCTGGGGCAGCGCGCCGCCGGAGTCCATCGAAAAGCTCGTGCAGGATATCCGCGAGGTGCGCAAAATCTACTCCGGCAAACTATATTATGACTTCAACCCCGGCGGGCTCCTGCAGGACACTTTTGAAATCGACTGGGCGAAATGGGAGCCGGTACTCGCCGAGCTCGACTTCATCGGCATCTCATCATGGAAAGGCGTCAGCAGCCATGAAGACCCCACGCTCGAAGAACTGGTGAAGATCGGAAGAGCGG
>JAQTQH010000016.1 GCA_028712355.1 Dehalococcoidales bacterium | reverse complement strand
TCTTCTTCATCTTCTGGGAAATCGAGGTCATCCCGATGTACTTCCTCATCTCCATCTGGGGCGCCGGGCGGAAAGAGTACTCGGCGACCAAGTATGTCTTATACACCCTGTTCGGCAGCGCCTTCATGCTGGCGGGTATTTTGTGCCTGTACTTCACCACCCGCAGCCTGAGCATCGTCGAGATTGCCAATCGCGGGCTGGGACTGACCCAGTCCATCATGCCGTCGGACATTATCTTCTTCCTGCTGCTCACCGGCTTTGCCGTGAAGCTGCCGGTCTTCCCGCTGCACACCTGGCTGCCGGACGCCCATACCGATGCCCCCACCGCGGTCAGCGTGATGCTCGCCGGGGCACTCATCAAGATGGGCGGCTACGGGATGATTCGCGTGGTCAGCTTTTTCCCGCCGGTAGCGCAGCAATACGCTCCGCTGCTGGTGCTCCTCGCCATTATCGGCGTGCTGTACGGGGCGGCGGTGACGCTGCGGCAGAATGACATCAAGCGGCTGATTGCTTACAGCAGCGTTAGCCACATGGGCTATGTCCTGCTGGGCATCTTCGCGCTGGGACAGGTGAGCCTGACCGGCGCCGCTTTGCAGATGTTCAGCCACGGCGTGGTGACCGGGCTGCTCTTCGCCATGGCGGGACTGGTCATCCACAACATTGAAGAACGCGACCTGCGCAAGCTGGGCGGACTGGCTCGGCAGGTGCCGGTGATGGCGGTCGTCTTCTCGGTCGCCGGGCTGGCGTCGCTGGGGTTGCCCCTGACCAGCGGCTTTGCCGCCGAGTTCCTCATTTTCGTGGGGAGCTTCTCCAGCAAGGCGGTGGCGGGAATCCAGGTCTATACCCTGCTCGGCGTGCTGGGCGTTGTGCTCACTGCCGGCTATATCCTGTGGATGCTCCAGAGGACTTTCTACGGCCCGCCGAAGGATGAGTACAATCACGTGCACGATGCCGATGCTCTGGAGAAATTCTACATGTTCATCCTGGTGGCGGTTATTATCCTCGTCGGTGTTTACCCGGCGGTCCTGACCGATGTCATCAAGCTGGGCGTATCGCCCATTATTAAAATACTGGGCTAGAGGTTAAAGGAGAGTATCTTGAATCTGGCGCTGCTGTTACCCGAAATCGCCCTGCTGGCGACGGCGATAATCGTCATCTTCGTCGACCTGTTCGTACGGTCGAAATGGCTGCTGAGCCGGTTGAGCCTGGCGGGACTGGTGGTGTCCGGCGCGTTCGCAGCGGCGATGTGGGGCGGGCGCTACCCGATGCTCTTCAATAACATGCTGGCAGTCGATAATTTCGCCATCTTTTTTAAACTGTTGTTTATCGGTATCGCTTTCCTCGTTGTCCTGGCATCCGCCGACTATGTGAGCAAGTTCGAGCGTTTCCAGGGTGAATATTACGCCCTGCTCCTGCTCGCAGCGGTCGGCATGATGCTGATGGCAGCCACCGCCGACCTGATTTCCCTGTACCTTTCCGTGGAACTGACGAGCATCTCACTCTATGCGCTGGTCGGCTTCCTCAAGGACAACCGCTCCAGCGAAGCGGCATTAAAATATCTACTACTGGGCGCGCTGGCTTCCGGCATACTGCTCTACGGCATGGCGCTGGTCTTCGGCTTTACCGGACGGACGCAGCTCGGCGAGATAGCCGCTTACCTCATGTCGATGCCGCCGCGCTTTTTGTTTGGCAGTCCCGCTCTCCTCGTGGGTATTATTTTAATGGTCAGCGGCTTCGGCTTCAAGATTGCCGCCGTACCCTTCCAGATGTGGGTGCCCGATGTTTATGAAGGCGCCCCCACGCCGGTGACCGCTTACCTTTCCGTGGGGAGCAAGGCAGCCGGTTTCGCCATTGTGCTGAGAGTCTTCTTCTCCGCCTTCGGCTTCGCACCCATCGGCTTCAGTTGGGGGCTTATCTTTGCCGCCCTCGCCGCTATCAGCATGACCATCGGCAACATCGCGGCGATTCCCCAGACCAACATCAAGCGGATGCTGGGGTATTCGAGCATCGCGCAGGCAGGCTACCTGATGGTCGGTCTGGCTACGGTAGGCTTCTCCGCGCCGAGTCCGATTTCCTCTTTCCGCGACCTGTCGGGACAGAGCGGCGTCCTTTTCTTTCTGGCGAGCTACGCCCTGACCAACCTGGGGGCATTCATCGCGGTCATCGCAATTTCCAATAAGCTCAACAGCGATGCCATCGCCGACTATTCCGGTATTGCCAAACAATCGCCGCTAATGGCGCTGGCGCTGACATTGTGTCTCATTTCCCTCATCGGCATGCCGCCGGCGGCGGGTTTCATGGCGAAGTTCTACCTTTTCAGCAGCGCCGTGCGCTACGGTCTGCTGTGGCTGGTTGTGATTGCGGTCATCAACAGCGTGATTTCCGCCTACTACTACCTGCGGGTGGTCAAGGTGATGTGGTTCGGGCAGCCCGTTGCCGAGGGTAAGGTCGCCTCTACGGGCGGTCTGCGGCTGGCGCTGGTGCTCTGCTGCCTGGGCGTGCTGGCGATTGGCGTGCTGCCCGATGCCGTGATGCGCATCGCCCAGTTTGCTTCACGAATGTTTACTTTCTAGCGCCAATCAGATATTATAATAATTCTTTGAGAAAGCTCTCTACCTCCCTCAAGATTTACCTCTATCTTATACTGGCGCTGGTAATTTCCAACGTCGTCCAGATATTTTTACCGTCTTTTACCAGCCTTATGCCTCCCACCAGCCAATTGCCGGCGCCGGTGGCGGTCATCGCCCTGGCTAACGCGGGCATCGCCATCGTCCTATACGGCGGGCTGGGCTTTGTAGGTTTGAAACTGGCGAAGAAAGTGGGCTTCGCAGGTATCTGGGAGCAGGGGAGCAGCAACCGCCAGAGGTTTTTTACGCCCGCTATCATCGGCGCAGTTCTCGGCATACTGCTGATTATCGCGGATATCGTGTTCAGCCAGTTCAACGGGGTCGGCAGGTTCCAGCACCCGTTGTTCCCGGCGTCAATTTTCGCTTCGCTCAGCGCTGGCATCGGCGAAGAGATAATATTCCGTCTCTTCTTTATTCCCTTCTGGGTCTGGCTCGTTTCCTCGATTATCCTGCGCGGGAAATGGTAGAATCAAATTTTCTGGATTGCGAGCATTGTCTCAGCAGTGACTTTCGCGCTGGGTCACCTCCCGGCGTTGATGTTACTGTACAACTATGCGTCCCCAAGCGAACTGTCTCCCATCCTGCTGGTTGAGATTATTTTGCTCAACGGAGTAATTTCCATGTTTGCCGCACACTACCTGAGGAAGTCCGGGTTCCTGGCAGCCGCCGGCATCCATTTCTGGACGGATGTCATCTGGCATGTCATCTGGGGCTTGTTTTAAGCCTGCCAAAGGTTAGCCTGGCTGCTCACGATGTTCTCTGATGAGCCCGATAAGCAGGGCATTGGCGAAGGAAAGAATTACGCAGACGACGAAGGCGGTCTGATAGCTGTGGGTAACATCAAAGATAAACCCCGCGAATATCGGCCCCGCAGCCGACCCGATGCCGAATCCTACGTCCAGAATACCCAAAATAAAGCCGATTCGGCGTAAGCCAAAGATGTCTCCGGCAAGTGCGGCGGTCGTGGGGCCAATTCCCCCCAGCCCCAGCCCGAAACCGAGCGCGAACAGGTAGAACGCCCAGAGGCTTTGCGCCCAGATAAGCCCGACTAACGAGACCGCCTGTATCAGCAGGCAGAATACCGCCGTGAGCCTTCTACTGAAACGGTCGGCGACGTAGCCCAAGAGGACACGCCCCACTACCGAAGCGAAACCCAGTACGCTCATGATGGTGGCGGCCTGTTCTTCGGTAACTCCGATATCGGTAGCATGGGGTACGAGATGGGTATAAATGACAAACAGGCAGATGCCGAAGAGAAAAAAATCTGAAAATATCAGGTAAAAATTACGGTTGCGGAGCAGTTCAACCAGCGGCCGATCCTGGTCTTCGCTGCCGGAGGCTGCCAATACCGCTTCCGCTTTGCCTCTTTGTACCGTGAGCAATCTCGATAGGGGCAGCACGACAAGCAGGGCAATTATCCCGATAATGGCGTAAGCCCAGCGCCAGTCGAGGGCGGAGATGAGATAGGCGGAAAGCGGGGAGATGACTACGGCGCCCAGCCCGGCGCCCGATAATGACACGCCCAGCGCCAGCGAGCGCCTCCTTTCGAACCAGCGGGATATCGTCGAGGTGGAAACCGTGAATATCGCCCCGCCGCCCACTGCCATCGGCAGGCTGAAGGTCAGGAAAAGCTGCCAGTAAGCGCCGGCTTGGCTGGTGAGTAACAGCGCCAGCCCGGTGCATATGCCCATCATGAAAAGGAGGCGGCGCGGTCCGTAGCGGTCCAGCAGCCAGCCGCCGAGGATGGCGAAAACACACCCCAGCGCCATGTAGACCGAGAAGACCGCCGAGGTCGCGGCGCGGTTCAAGCCGAACTCCGCCGCAATCGACTTGAAAAAGACGCCGAAAGACAAGCGTATTCCAATGATAATCAGACTTGCCATGAGGAACACGCCGACGATTACCCATCCGTATTCGGGGCGCTCTCTATAACGGGAAAAGATTGGCAATCTAATCCCCCAACGGCTCCGGCTGATTATGCCGGTTTGCGGAAAATGCGCGGTACGACCAGGAAGAAAAAACAAGAGGAAGCAAAACTCGGCCGGTGAATTTCAAGACAATCACAACAGACCCATTATATTCCATCGAATCGACACAGGTAAAGATGAGTAGATAGTAACCAAAGCAAAAAAGAAACCCGGGGCATCAATGATGCCCCGGGTGAAAGGACAGTCAGTACTTTCGTTTTCTACGGCAGCGGCCCGATACCCATGCCTGCCATGATGGCCAGCATCACGGCGGCTGCCATCACCGAGCCGATCTGGCCGCCGGTATTGGCGCCGATGGCATGGAACAGCAGGAAGTTGCGCGGATTGGCTTTCTGGCCCACCTTCTGCACGACACGGGCGGACATGGGGAATGCCGAGGTGCCCGCCGCGCCCAGCAGGGGATTGATTTTCCCCTTGGTCACAACATACATGAACTTGCCCAGCAGAACACCGGCCACGGTATCCAGTGAAATGGCGACCAGGCCGAGAAGAAGGATAAGAATAGTGCGCCACTGGAGGAAATTAGCCCCAAGCATGGAAGCGCCGATACATAGCCCCAGGAACAAGGTGACCGTATTCGCCAGGGTGCTCTCGGAGACCTTGGTCAACCGATCGACGACGCCGGACTCCTTGAGGAAGTTGCCCAGCATCAACATGCCCATCAGCGGGGCACCCATCGGAGCAATCAGGATAGTCAGGATGCCGGCCACCACCGGGAAGAGAATTTTGACCTTCTTCGAGACCTTCTTATCGGCGGCAGGCATGACAGTAGCCCGTTCTTTCTTGGTGGTCAGGAAGCGCATAATCGGCGGCTGGAGAATGGGAACCAGAGACATGTAAGAGTAAGCGGCGATAGATACGGCAGGAAGCAAATCACGGGCGAACTTGGACGTAACGTAAATTGCGGTAGGCCCATCGCAGGCGCCGATAACGGCGATGGAAATCGCCTCTTGCTTGGCAAAGCCGAGCGCCAGAGCGAGGAAAAGAGTCAGGAAGATGCCGAACTGCCCGGCGGCGCCGAAAATCAGCACCATCGGGTTTGCCAGCATCGGCCCGAAATCAATCATGGCCCCCAGTCCGATAAATAACAGCACCGGGAAAAGCTCAGTCAGGATGCCGGCATCGTAAAGCAGCTTAATAACTCCGTGCTCATCCTGCGCGGACAGCCCGGCAAGAGGCAGGTTACCCAGTATGACGCCGAAGCCGATGGGAATAAGCAGGAGCGGCTCGATGCCCCGGGCAACGGCAAGGTAAAGTAGAAGGCAGCCCAGCAGCAGCATCACCGTAGCCTGCCAGGTCAGGTTGGCGAAGCCCTGTCCCAGGGCGGAAAGAGAGGCCAGAAACACATCCATCGAATAATCTCCTTCGCTAAATATCCCGGTTTAATTCAAAATTATTCCTGTTTCTCCTCTTCCGCCTTGTACGGGAAGAGCTTGACCAGCAGCCCGATGACCAGGGATAGCAGGTACAGGGTGATAAGTGTCACTCCCATCCCCATCACCATCATGGTCACGCCAAAAGCTACGTCCATGCATTACCTCCTAAGCGGCGCTCTTCGCCGCCAGCTTCCGCCGGTTATTTCTGCGGAAGATAAACTTAACGATTTCCACGGTCACGAAACCGGAAAGGGATATGGGTGCGATAAACAGCCAGTCCTCCGCCGCCATGGGCACCACGCGGAAGGGACCCTGCAGGAACGGGATATAAAGGACTGCCATTAGCATTGCCAGAGAAGAAAGGTTCGCCAGCACCAGCCACTTGTTCTTGAAGAAACCGAGGTGGAAAACGCTGTGGATATCGGAACGGCAGGCGAAGGTAACGAATAGTTCGAACAGCACCAGCGTACAGAGCACCATCGTCTGGGCTTCGGGAATCATGGGATTATTGGGGTCGCGCCAGGAGCCGCCGTACTCGGTCAGCTTCCAGATGAACATGGGGAGCATCGTGGCGAACATGACGACGCCGATGGCAATAATCACAGTCAGTACGTTCTTAGAGAAGATACTCGATTTAGGGTCGCGCGGCGGCTGGTCCATGATGTCCGGGTCGGCGGGGTCGACCGCCAGCGCCAGGGCAGGTAAGCCGTCGGTGGTCAGGTTCACCCAGAGCAGGTGGATGGCGACCAGCGGGAGGGGCATGGCAAAGAGCCCGGCAACGAACATGATAAGTACCTCGCCGACGTTGGCGGAGAGCAGGAACATGAGGTATTTCTTGATATTCTGGAAGATGCCTCTGCCTTCTTCCACCGCCGCTACTATCGAAGCGAAGTTGTCATCGGTGAGCACCATCGCGGCGGCTTCCTTGGAGACATCGGTGCCGGTGATGCCCATCGCCACGCCGATATCGGCTTTCTTGAGGGCGGGGGCGTCGTTGACGCCATCGCCGGTCATAGCGACGACGTCTCCCTTCTTGTCGAAGGCGCTGATTACCTTCAGCTTGTGCGCAGGGGAGACGCGGGCGTAGACATCAATATCGCCGACCTTCTTTTCGAATTCTTCATCCGGCATCTTGTCCAGCTCGGCGCCGGTCAGCGCCATGCCGTCCTTCAGGATGCCCAGCTCTTTAGCTACCGCCATGGCGGTAATTTTATGGTCGCCGGTAATCATCACGGACTTGATGCCGGCTTTGGCGCACAGGGCGATGGCATCCTTGGCTTCCGGGCGCGGCGGGTCAATCATGCCGGCAAGCCCGGCAAAGACCATGCCCCTTTCCACGTCCTCTTTACGCGAAGGCACGGCATTAATCGGCTGATAAGCCAGCCCCAGCACGCGCAGGGCGTTCCCCGCCATCTGCCGGGCGGTATCCAGCACCTCATTTTTCTCTTTATCGGTAAGCGGCTTTTCCGCACCATTCACCAAGATGCGGGAGCAGGAATCGAGGACGATTTCCGGGGCGCCCTTGGAATAGGCGATAATGCCCTCCGGAGTGCGATGCATCGTGGTCATCCGCTTTCTTTCGGAAGAGAAGGGGATTTCATCAACGCGGGGGAACCTGGTGTTGGCGTCTTCCTGGGTCACCCCGGCTTTGGCGCTGAGGACGACCAGTGCGCCTTCAGTCGGGTCGCCTTTGATGTCCCAGATACCCTCGGCATTAATCAGCCTAGTGTCATTACAAAGCGCGCCGGCTTTCATCAGTGTCTGTACCGCCGGCTCGGCGGAAATGTCCAGCGGCTTGCCGCCGAACTGGAAATCCCCTTTAGGCTCGTAGCCGGCCCCGGTCACGTCGATCAGTTTGCCGCCGGCATAAATCTGGCGTACGGTCATTTCGTCCTGGGTGAGGGTGCCGGTCTTATCCGAGCAGATGACCGTGGTGCAGCCGAGCGTTTCTACCGCAGACAGCCGCCGCACCAGAGCATGGCGTTTCACCATCTTCTGCACGCCGATGGATAACGAGATGACCACGACCGCGGGGAGCGCTTCCGGGACCGCGGCGACGGCCAGGCTGACGCCCCAGATGAACATTTCCAGCAGTTCATGGCCGCGGAAGATGCCGAGACCGGCAACTATGGCGACGACTCCCAGAGAGGCGTAGGCAAGCATCTTGCCTACTTTATCCAGGTTCTTCTGCAGGGGGGTTTCTTCCTCCTCCACATCCTGGAGCATGGCGGCAATCTTGCCGAACTCGGTCTGCATGCCGGTCCCGACGACGATGCCCCGGCCTCTGCCGTAAGACACGTTAGTGCCGCTGAACGCCATGTTCTTGCGGTCGCCGATGGCGACCTCGGCACCCGGGATAGCATTGGTAAACTTTTCCACCGGAGTGGATTCCCCGGTAAGCGGGGCTTCCTCGGTGCTCATGTTATAGGCTTCGACCAGGCGGACATCAGCGGGCACGCGGTCGCCGGTGTTCAGCACCACGATGTCACCGGGCACGATTTCCCGCGCCGGTATCTCCACATCGGTGCCGCCGCGGATGACGGTAGCGGTGAGCGCCGCCATCTTTTTCAGCGCCGCCATCGCCTTTTCCGAGCGGAACTCCTCGATGAAACCGAGGAAAACGCAGGCGATGACAATAGCGAAAATAACGATGGCATCCGTGATTTCCTCGGGCAGCCCGTGCCCCGGCTGGTAGTTAATCAGGCCGACCACCACGGAAAGAACCACTGCCGCCAGCAGGATAATAATCAGGGCGCTCTTGAATTGTTCAAAGAACAGCGCCCAGGCGGAGGTCTTTTTCTCCTCTTTGAACTCATTGTAGCCGTACTGGTCCAGCCGTTTCCTGGCTTCCTCGGTACTCAAGCCTGCGGGGCTGGAGCCCAAAGACTTGAAGATTTCATCGGCTTCCTGGTTGTACCATTTCTGTTCTTCCATCTGCACAACTCCTGATTATGTTGGCGTCCCTGGGATTAGTCTATGTTCCGGACACAGCGATACTAAGAAGGTGGAATTCCTCTATCTTCTCGATACTGCTACTTCATGTCATTAATCATGGGGAGATATGCGCCGGACCGGCGCATGCACGGGGTAGGCTGGATAACGGATATGTAAGAGGTTGACATTCTGTTGATACCAGAATTAATGATACGGTTTTTGGAGTGTTTTCGTCAAGTGGAAGGCAAACACCTTTTTACTCAATCCTGGTTGGTGCCATTGCGAGGAGTCAGAGCGACGAAGCAATCTGAAATAACTGTCATTCGCGGGCTTGAACCGAGCGTCCAGCGCGCCCCACCCCTCCACTGGATTCCAGCTTTCGCGGTAATGACAAATCGGATGGGATTGCTTCGCCATCATTCTGGGAATAGTCTCGCAATGACACAAAATATTTCCCCTAAAGCATTCGGTTTTGTTCTTCGCCGTTGGACTTGCGCTGCCGCTGCGCCCTCTTGAAGGTAGCGACGGGCGCATGGCGGGGATACTCCACTTTTTTACCGTCCAGTAGTTCCCGGATGGTGAGTATCTGGATGCGGGGATAGAGGTTGCCCTGCCAGTGCTCGGGTTCATAAAAGCCAGCCGCGGCAGCTTCTTCCAGCATCGGTTTGGTAGGTTCTTCCAGCGTGATGTAAACGCCGATGGGCGCTTTTTCCCGCTCCAGGACGCCTTTCAAGTCTCTGATATGGCTGGCGTTGACGTGCCCGCTCTTGACCTGCACGATAATCGTTTTGGCTTTGCCGGAGTTGTCATCGAAGAAGTTGATATAGCCGTCGATGCCTTTATCCGCGCCCTTTTTCTGGCTGTGCAGCGGGAAGGCGTCCACCAGACCGGTCGCCCAGGTCTCAAACTGGTATCTGCCGGAGTGCTCGCTTTCGCGGGCTAAGGCGCGGGCGCTTTCCAAATCTCGTGGCTGACCGATGATTTCATACGGCGATAAGTCTTTAGGAAAGGCGTTGTTCAGGCGGTGCCGCATGAGGGTGATGGCAAGGTGGGTAATATCAATGCCAATCCAGCGCCGGTGCAGGCGCTCCGCAACGGCAATAGCGGTGCCGCAGCCGCAAAACGGGTCAAGCACCACATCTCCCTCATTGCTGGAGGCTTTGATAATGCGTTCCAATAGGGCTTCAGGCTTTTGAGTGGGATAGCCAAGTTTTTCATTTGACCAGCCACGAAGATGGCTAATATCTGACCAGTTGGTGGTCATGGGTGTTCCCTTTGATTCATCTAGATAGCGTTTATACATTGGTACTGTTCCAGGTTTGGTCTGTATAACTCGACCAGCTTCAATCAGTTGTTTCATTCTTTCTTTGCTGTATCTCCAGTATCTGGATACTCCCATTACTTCGTAGAACGGATTACCCTTTGCAGCCCCACCTGGACCCAACATATTGTCAAGCTTGTATCTACGTCCATCAGGGTCTTTGTATCTGTAGAAACTTTCTACATAATCTGCATCTAATTCTCCGTACAGTGGATTGAAAAGATTATTGTCTGACTTTGCATAAAAGAGTATTGTATCATTTACTCTGCCAAAATGTTTGGCGCCTTGTCCGGTGTCTCCCTTAGCATCAGAGCGTTTCCAGACAATTTCATTGCGGAAATTCTGCGGCTCAAAAACAGCATCCATTAACAATTTAAGATAATGGCTGGCGGTCGGGTCACAGTGCAAATAAATGCTTCCGGTTGGCTTTAACACCCGGTGCAGCTCGGCAAGGCGCTGCGCCATCATGGTCAGGTAAGCCATCATGTCGTTCTGCCCCAGGAACATGCGGAAAGCCTGTATCAGGTCGGCAAGCTTCTTTGGACTTTCCTTGACTAATTCCTCGTAGGCAAACTCGGATTCCTGCCCCCATTCCCAGGTATCTTCAAAGGCGGTTATCTGGGCGGCGGACTTTGCCCCGCTCTTTTCCTGGAACAGCACGTTATAGGTGGCATTGGAGTTGAACGGCGGGTCGAGATAAATCAGGTCAACCGATTCATCAGTAAGATACTTGCGCAGGATATTGAGATTATCGCCAAAATAGAGCTTGTTTTTCCAGTTGTCCAAGGTTCACCGCCTCAAAGCTTAACCATAATTTACATCCTTTTCCCTGATAACGCAATACGGGGGACGAAATCACTCTCCTGTCTCCCCTTTCCAAGGGGAGAAGCTACGATGTCTCCCCCTTTGAAAAAGGGGGAATTGAAGAGGGATTTCCGTCCCCTGATTGACTTTTCGTTTGCCGCTCGTATAGACTCAAAGAAGCGGCACTGATTTCTCTGAAGGACTTATTTGTTATGGCGTATCTTGTAAATGCTGCCCGCGACCTCGCGGAAGTGCTCAAAAAAACCCCCGCCGACTATTTAGAAGCACGGCTGGAAGAAAACGAGAGCAGCTATATCACCTACCGCGGCAAGGGTCTGGAGTCCATCGGGCGGGCGACTTCCTCCGGCGGTAACATCCGCGCCCTGGTCAACGGCGGGTGGGGCTTCGTCAGCTTCAACAGCCTGGAAGATTTACCTTCCCGCGCGGTGCAGGCGGTGAAACAGGCGGGGCTGGCGGGGGGTGGGGACGTCAAACTCGCGCCCGTCGATGCCATCAAAGATAAAATCACCACGGATAAAAATCCGGTCGCCATACCTCTTGCCGAAAAGAAACAGCTACTCGATAGCTACAACGATATTATCTGGCGCACCACCGGCATCCAGTCCTCCAATATCGCCTACGGCGATGGGCGAAAGCGAGTGATTTTCCTGAGCTCGGCGGGCAGCTTCATCGAGCAGGAGCGCGCCGACGTTTCCCTGCGCATCACCGCCATCGCGGCGAAAGACGGCGAGGTGCAGCAGGTGGGCATGAGCGTGGGCTCCCGCGGCGATTTCACCGAGCTTACGAAATTACATAAGGAAGTCGAGGAATCGGCGCAGCGCGCGGTGGCGCTCCTGACCGCCCCGGCGGCAAAGGGCGGCGAATACACCGTTGTCCTCGACCCTATTCTCGCCGGCGTGTTCGTCCACGAAGCCTTCGGGCACCTTTCCGAATCGGACTTCGTCTATGAGAACGACCGCATGCGCGAACTGATGACTTTAGGCAAACAGTTTGGCGGCAAGCACCTGAATATTATCGATACGGCGACCCTGCCCAATCTGCGCGGCAGCTTCAAGTACGATGATGAAGGCGTGCCCGCCGTCAAAAACTACCTCATCCGTGAAGGGAAGCTGGTGGGGCGGCTCCACTCCCGAGAGACCGCCGCCAAGATGGGTGAAAAACCCACCGGCAACGCCCGCGCCATCAGCTACCGCTATCCGCCCATCGTGCGCATGACCAACACCTACATCGAGCCCCGCGACCTCTCATTTAATGACATCATTGCCGATATTAAAGAGGGCATCTACGCCAGGAACTGGTACGGCGGCACGACCAGCATGGAGATGTTCACCTTCTCCGCGGGAGAAGCATACATGATCCGCAACGGCAAAATCGCCGAGGCGGTGCGCCCGGTGATGCTGACCGGCAACGTCTTCACCACCCTGCACAACATCGATGCCATCGGCAACGACCTGGACATGAACCAGGGCGGCGGCTGCGGCAAGGGCGAGCAGATGCCCCTCCCCGTTTCCAACGGCAGTCCGCACATCCGCATACAGCATTGCCTGGTGGGAGGGAAGTAATGGAGCACATCCTGGAACGCGCCCGCAAAGCCGCCGAAGCTGCTGAGGTCTTCTTGACCTCCTCCGAGGAGACGCAGGTGCGTTTTGAAGCCAACCGCCTGAAACATCTGCAGAGCAAGCAGCAGACCGGCATCGCTTTGCGCGTCATCAAAGACGGCAGGCTCGGCTATGCCACTACCACTGACCCGGCGAAAGCCGCCGAACTGGTCGAGAGCGCCGTGGAGACCGCCCGCTTCGGCGCGGAAGTGAAGTTTGAGTTTCCCGGCAAATACGATTACCCGCGCGTCGCGGTGAACGACCGCACCGTGGATTCCGTGCCCACGGAAAACATGATTGCCGCCGGCACGAAGATGCTCGATATTATATTGCGGCACACTCCCGACCTCGTCTGCGAAGCCGAGGTGAGCAAGGGCTCCGTTAACGTAAAACTGCTCAACTCCCGCGGCGGGCAGGCGGACTACCGCAAGAGCTTTTACAGTATCGGAGTGGGGGGCACGCTGGTCAACGGCACGGACATGCTGTTCGTCGGCGAGGGCGACAGCTCCTGCCATCACCTGACCGACCCCAAAGATGTTACCGATGCCGTCCTCTGGCAGCTTGAACTGGCGAAAAACAAGGCGACCGCGCCGACGAAAATGCTGCCGGTGGTCTTCACGCCCAACGGGTTTGCCTCGCTGGTGATGCCGCTGATGGCGGCGTTCAACGGCAAGACTGTGCTGGAAGGAGCTTCGCCCATCGGGAATAAGCGCGGGCAATCAGTCTATGATAAGAAATTTTCCCTCTTTGACGACCCGGCTATCTCCTACCGCCCCCACTCCCGCCCCTGCGACGACGAGGGCGTCCCCAGCCGGCGCACGCCGCTCGTGGAAAAGGGCACCGTTAAAGGATTTATTTACGATTTGCAGACCGCGGGACTGGCGGGAACAAAAAGCACCGGCAACGGGAACCGCGGCCGCGGCGGACCTCCGGCGCCGTCAGCCAGCGCTTATATCATCACCCCGGGCGACACGTCATTTGAAGACATGGTAAAAGACATGAAAGAAGGGCTGGTCATCGAGCAGCTCATGGGCGCCGAGCAGGGCAATATCTTAAGCGGGGATTTCAGCGGCAACGTGCTGCTCGGCTTTAAGGTGGAAAACGGCAAAATCGTGGGTAGAGTGAAAGACACCATGATTCATGGCAACGTCCACCAGCTACTTAAAGATATTGCCGCCCTCGGCGATAAAGCCCACTGGGTCGGCGTTTCCCTGCAGACACCCCACCTCTATTTCCCCGCTATCTCCGTGGCAAGCAAGGGATAAAATACCCAAGGTGCCTGCCAAATATTATCAAAACCTCATTTCTGTGGTAAGCTTATGTAGATAGCGCTTATTGCGCCCCGAGAGGTGAATAATATGCAGGGTCTGCCCGTTAGAATCCATGCCCGCCCCAAGCTGAACACCCCCAATCTCCTCGCCGCCTGGCCGGGAGTAGGCAACGTTTCCACCATCGCCGCCACCTACCTCGCCCGCAAGCTCCAGTTTAAAACCCTTGCCTCACTGGAATCGGTCGACTTCTTTGAGCCTATCGGCGTCACCGTGAAAAATAATGTCATAGAGGCGCCGCAGTTCCCGCAGAACAACTTTTACTACTGGAAGAACCGCCGCGGCAAGAGCGATTTAATTCTCTTCGTCGCGGAAGCCCAGCCGCCCGCGGGGAGCTATGACCTCGCCCATTGCATCCTCGATTCCGCTCTCCATTTCGGCGCGAAGCGCGTCTATACCTGCGCCGCCGCGATGACCCGCATCCACCACACCGAGCCGCCGCGCGTCTGGGGCGCTGCCACCACGCCCGCCGTAGCCGAAAGGCTGAATTCCTATAACCTCATGCCCGCCACGAGCGTCCAGATTGCCGGCATGAACGGACTCCTGCTCGGCGTGGCGAAGGAACGCGGCATCGAAGGCGTCTGCCTGCTGGGCGAGGTGCCGCAGTATGCCGCGCGCATCCAGAACCCGATGGCGGCGCTGGCGGTGCTCCGCGTCCTGGCGAAGATGCTCGATATCCCGGTTGACCTGAGCGAACTGCAGGAGACCGCCGCCGAAGCCAGCGAGCGGATGAAGCAGATGGCTTCCGAGGCAATGGGGGAATACATCGACCTGTTTACCGAGCCTATCTGGCAGCGGGGGGAGGAAGAAGAGGAGGAGGACGAAGGCGAAGGCGGACTGAACTAACTATGATTAACGGCACCAAAGTGCGTCTGCGGGAGAAAAAGCTCTCCGACGCCCGCGACGACTATACCTGGCAGACCGACTCCGAGATGGCACGGCTCGATGCCACCACGGCGCTGCGGATCTCCTTCGAGGAATACCTGGTGGAATACAGCTACCTGCTGAACCATCCTGCCGGGGTGAACCGCCATTTCTCCGTAGAGATTGCCGACGGCAAACACATCGGTAACTGCGGTTACTACAATATCGATGCGGAGAAGGGCGAGGCAGAGATGGGCATCATGATTGGCGACCGCAGCTACTGGGACCGGGGCTACGGCACCGATGCCGTCCGCGCCCTGCTCGACCACATTTTCCGCGAGACCGCCATGGACCGCGTCCATCTGAAAACGCTCGATTGGAATTTCCGCGCTCAGCGGAGTTTTGTAAAATCCGGTTTTAAGTCCTGCGGGTATCTCAGCCGCGACGGCAACATCTTCGTCCTGATGGAGATTACCCGCGCTCAGTGGCAGGCACAAAGGATAGACCGAGATGGAGAAGCCGCTAAACTACGCGCCGATAGAGTGGCGGGGCAATAAAGTCCGCCTGCTCGACCAGACGAAGCTGCCCGGCGAAGAAGTCTACTTCGAGACCGATGACTACCGGGAAGTCGCCGCCGCAATCAGGGAGCTGAAAGTCCGCGGGGCGCCGGCCATCGGCATCGCGGGGGCATACGGCGTGGCAGTCGGCGCATTAAAGATTGATGTAACATCGCCGGAAGAGTTCCGCGCGAAGCTCGGCGAGGTCATCGACACTATCGCCAGAACTAGACCCACCGCCCGCAACCTCTTCGGCGCGCTCGAATACCTGCAGAAAGCGGCGCAGTCCGGCAGGACCGTCATCCAGATTAAGAACAACCTCGTTGCGGCGGCAATGTTCATCCATGAAGAAGAAGCCGAAGCCACCCGTAAGCTGAGCGAATACGGCGCGGAACTGCTCAAAGACGGCGATACTATCCTGACCCACTGCAATACCGGACCGCTGGCGACCACCGGCTACGGCACGGCGCTCGGCGTGATTATCCGCGCTCACAGGCAGGGCAAAAAGGTGAAAATCATCGCCGATGAGACCCGCCCGCTTTTACAGGGCGCGCGCCTCACCGCCTGGGAAGCGCAGAAAGCGGGCATCCCGGTCACGCTGATTACCGATTCGATGGCGGGCTACCTTATGAGCCGCGGCGAAATCAATTGTGTCATTACGGGCGCGGACAGGATTGCCGCCAACGGGGACACGGCGAACAAAATCGGCACCTATACCTTAGCCGTGCTGGCGAAGGAGAACAAGGTGCCTTTTTACATCGCGGCGCCGACCACCACCATCGACCGCGGCATCGCCACCGGCGCGCAAATCCCCATCGAGCAGAGAAGCCCCGCCGAGGTCACCCACGTGCAGGGCGTGCCGACCGCTCCCGCGGGCGTTGCCGTCTACAATCCCGCCTTTGACGTGACCCCCCACAGGTACATCGCAGCAATAATCACGGAAAAGGGTATAATAAGGAAACCGTATACACAGGGGATAAAGCAAGCTCTCACAGTTGCATAGCGGCGACTTTAAGATTAAAATCTCAGCATAGCTAGATGTAACCTATCCCCCTGCCCCCTTCCCTTATCTAAGGGAAGGGGGGTATAGAAATAGAGGGGGCTGCGCCCCCTCTTGAGTATCTCCCGCTTGAGGGGGAATGCGGAAGAGAGAGGTAGTACTATGGACACGAATGTTCTCTACTACGGGGATAATTTGGAGATTCTGCGCAAATATATCCCTGATGAGTCCATTGATCTAATCTATCTTGACCCACCGTTTAACAGCAAAGCCACCTATAACATACTTTATAAAGAACTTACAGGTAATCCTTCAAAGGCACAAATAATGGCGTTTGAAGATACTTGGCAATGGGGCATTGAATCGGAAGCGGCACTATCAGATATTGCGACATCCGGACTTGCTCCACAAGCTACAAAGGAATTAATGTCAGTATTGCCGAACTTTGTCGGCAAAAAGACACCAATGAGAGCATACCTAACTATGATGTGCGTTAGGCTTATTGAACTAAGAAGGATATTAAAAAACACTGGTTCCCTTTATCTACATTGCGACCCTACAGCGAGTCACTACTTAAAAATACTTCTAGATAGTATATTTGGTATTGAGAATTACAGAAATGAATTAGTTTGGAAAAGGCAAAGTGCCCATAGTGATTCACGTGGTTATGGCTCTGTGCATGATATTGTATTATTCTATGTCAAATCTGACGCCTTTATTTGGAATCAGACTTACCAAAAATATGATGAAGACTACATTGAACAATATTACAGATACATAGATGCGGATGGACGAAAATTTATGTCAGGTGATCTGGGAGCGGCAGGTTTACAGGGTGGTGGCTACGAATACGAATGGAAGGGAATAAAAAGAATATGGAGAGTCCCTATCCAGTCAATGGAGAGGCTAGATAGCGAAGGCAAGATATTTTATACAAAAAACGGTATCCCTAGAATCAAACGCTACCTTGATGAATCTAAAGGTATGCCTGTTCAAGACTTATGGAGCGATTTGGAACCTCTTAGGTCCTGGCATAAAGAACGGATTGGCTACCCGACACAAAAACCTATGTCCTTATTGAACAGGGTGATATTATCGAGTTCCAATGAGGGTGATATTGTCTTAGATCCGTTCTGTGGATGCGGTACGGCTGTAGTATCCGCACAGCATTTAAATCGTAAATGGATAGGGATTGATATTACTTACCTTGCTATTAGTACAATGAAATGGCGCTTAGATAACATGTTTTCAGGAATCGAGTATAAGGTGGTTGGAGAGCCTGTAGATTTGGAGGGTGCTATTGCGCTTTCCAAGCAAGACAAGTACCAATTTCAGTGGTGGGCAATATCACTAATTAAATACGCACAACCGTATGGTGATAAGAAAAAAGGGGCTGATAGTGGAATAGACGGTTATCTTTATTTTCAGGATGAAAAGGACAAAATCAAAAAAGCAATTATATCTGTAAAGGGTGGACACGTAAACGTTAGTCAAATAAGGGATTTAATCGGGGTCGTAAAAAGAGAGAAGGCAGAAATGGGTATATTTATAACACTTGAGCCTTATACCAAACCCATGGAGCAAGAAGCTATATTAGAAGGATTTTACTGTTCTCCTCTAGGAAAAGAATATCAAAAAATACAGATATTAACCATTGCTGATTTACTCAATAGGAAAAAGCCTGATACGCCCTCATGGGTAGCACCAATGGACACGCCACCTAGTCCTAAGAAAAAGAGCGAAACTTTGAAGATGCTTTAGCCTTCTCTAAACTCAGCCATCAGACTTATAGGAGGTCTCTTAATCATGCCAAACCAACCTAAAGCTAAATTCGGGGTAATCGGCGGCACGGGACTGTATGACATCGAAGGGATTACGGACGTACAAGAAGTCAACATGGAGACCCCCTTCGGCAAGCCGAGCGATACCATCGTGGTGGGGAAGCTGGCGGGGACGGGCGTCGCCTTCCTGCCCCGGCACGGGCGCGGGCACCGCATCCCACCAACCGATGTCCCCTACCGCGCCAACATCTACGCCCTGAAATCGCTCGGCGTGGAATACATCATCGGCATCAACTCGGTGGGCAGCTTCAAAGAAGAAATCGCCCCCGGTCATCTCCTCATCCCCAACCAGCTCATCGACCGCACCCGCAGCCGGGTGAGCACCTTCTTCCGCGAGGACATCGTGGCGCACATCGCCTTCGCCGAACCATTCTGCGCGGTGCTCAGCCAGACTTTGTACCAGGCGGCGCGGGACGCCGGCGCCACCGTGCACCGCCGCGGCACCTATGTCGTCATGGAAGGTCCCGCTTTCTCCACGAGGGCTGAATCCAAGCTCTACCGCTCGTGGGGCGCGGATGTCATCGGCATGACGGCGCTGCCCGAAGCCAAGCTGGCGCGCGAGGCGGAAATCTGCTACGCTATTATTGCCTGCGTGACCGATTACGACAGCTGGCGGGATGCCCACGAGGCAGTGACCGTAGATGTGATTTTGAATACCCTGCGCCAGAACACCGAGATTTCTAAGAAGATTATCAAGCTGGCGCTGGGCAGGATATCAGGGAAGCGCGATTGCCCGTGCGCTTCGGCGCTCCGGACGGCGCTGGTCACGGCACCCGACCTGATACCCCCGGAAAAGAAACGCGACCTCGACCTGCTCATCGGCGAATATCTGAATAAGGAGAAATAGGAACTGTCATTGCGAGGAGTCATGGCGACGAAGCAATCCCGAACGAATTAATAGAGATTGCTTCGCTGCGCTCGCAATGACATTTAGGAATTATATGCCTTACGTTGAATTCAACTGCCTGCCGACCATCATCGGCAGCATGCCCCAGACCAGCCCGCAGAAAGCCGGCGCGCTGGTGAGCCGCTACCTCAAAGACATCCCCGCCTGGCCCCAGCTGCCCCGTCGCTCATTTGCGGAGAACATGTACGCCCAGTTCAGCGAGGGCTTCCCCGGCATTACCATAGAGGGCGACCGTATTTATGTCAAGCATACCGCCGACCTGACCGGGGAACTGGAAGCGCTCTACACCGCCTACCTGGGGGACGACGTGGACAAATTCCCCATCGGCAAAGAGTATGCGGCAGGCCTGCACGATTTCCTTGCCCGGACTAACCTTAATCCCAAGATGGTCAAGGGACAGATAACCGGACCGTTGACCTGGGGTTTAACTGTGGCAGACGAGAATAAACGCGCCATCCTCCATGATGAAGTCCTCGGGGATGCCGTGCCCAAATTACTGAGACTTAAAGCGGGCTGGCAGGAAAAACAGCTCAGCCGCATCAGCAAAAACACTATCACCTTCCTCGATGAGCCGTACATGTCGGCGTACGGGTCATCGGCATCGGCGGGGGCATTCGCCTCGCCGGATAAGGTCGTCGCCCTGCTGGAAGAAGTCCTCGGCGGCATCAGCGGGCTCAAGGGCATCCACTGCTGCGGCAATACGGACTGGTCAGTGCTGCTCCGGACGAGCCTGGACATTCTCAGCTTCGATGCCTACAATTTTGCGGTATCGCTCAGCCTGTACACCGACGGCGTGAAAAAATTTCTCGATAGGGGCGGGGCGGTGGCGTGGGGCATCGTACCCAATGACACGGAGCACCTCACCGGCGAGACCGCCGCCAGTCTACAGGACCGGTTAGAAGAGGCGATGGCGCCCTTTACCCGCAAGGGCGTGCCCTTCAAGCAACTGGTTACACAGGGACTGCTCACGCCGAGCTGCGGGCTGGCGACCCTCACCGAAGACGCCGCCGAGCTGGCGCTGGCGCTCCTTGCCGATTTATCCGCGAAGATTAGAAGACGTTATACATAAGGGAGTCCTCCGCAAAGAGGGGCGCAACCCCCTCTTCTAAAATTATCTCCTTCCCTTAGGGAAGGAGATAAAGGGGATGGGCACAACTTAAAAAATTATGGAATGCAATCTCAAAGCCAACCAACTGAAATGCAACTGCACTTATGAACCCTGCCCGCGCAAGGGCAAGTGCTGTGAGTGCATCGCCTATCATCTCGCGATGGAGGAATTGCCCGCCTGCGCCTTCCCGCCGGAAATCGAACAGACTTATGACCGCTCTTTCACCCGCTTCGCCCGCTGGGTCCAGAAAAGGGGCTAGCGCAAACTCCGGTTTTGGGCTATTATGGGGTATGAATAAAGCAAGAAGAGTCGCCACACTCAAACGCAAGCATCGGGCAAAGATACTCAAAGACCGGCGCCGCGCCGAGCGCAAGGCGGAACAGCGCGCCGCCAAGAAGAAGCCCGTAGCCGCCTGACCGTTTCGCATGGCTGAACTACCGGAACTGATACAGGCACTACTCAACCCCCGCAGCTACCCCACACCGCCCGACAAAGTCGAGCTGGTGCAGACGCAGATGTCCTTCGTCCTTATCGCCGGGGACTTCGTTTACAAGATAAAGAAGCCGGTCAACCTGGGCTATCTCGATTACACCACGCTGGAAAAACGCCGCGCCCTCTGCCAGAAAGAGCTGGAGCTCAACCGCCGCCTCTGCCCGGAAGCCTACCTCGATGTCCTGCCCATCGTGAAGCAGGGGAATAATTTCGTACCGGGGGGCAAGGGCGAAGCCGTCGAATATACGGTCAAAATGCGCCGCCTGCCCCGCGAGGGAATGATGGACTTCCTCCTGCCGCAGGACAAAGTTACGCCGGAAATGCTCGCCGGGCTTGCCGGAAAGCTGGCGGACTTCCACCGCCGCGCGGCAACCGGTGCCGAAATCAACCGGTTCGGCAGTATCTCTGCAATTAAGACCAACACCGATGAAAATTTCACCCAGGTTGCGCCTTATATCGGTAAAACCATAACTCCCCGCCAGTACGAGCGCATCAAGGACTACACCAATCGTTTCCTGGAAGATAATGCCCCGCTGTTCGAGAAACGCGTCGCGGACGGTAAAATCCGCGATTGTCACGGCGACCTCCATGCCGCCCACATCTGCTTCACCGGCGGCATCTGCATTTATGACTGCATTGAGTTCAATGACCGCTTCCGCTACTGCGATGTCGCTTCCGAGATTGCTTTCCTGGCGATGGACCTCGACCACTACGGGCGCGCCGACCTCTCGGCGAGTTTTGTGAATGCCTATATCAAGGCCAGCGGCGATAGCGACCTCAAGACGCTGCTTGGTTTTTATAAAGGCTACCGGGCCTACGTACGGGGCAAGGTAGGCTGCTTCCAGTTCGACGATACGCACATCTCGGCTGCGGACAAGCCGAAGATTCTAGCAAATACGAAAAGTTACTTCGATTTAGCTTTAGCTTACACCCGGACCACGCCAATTCTCATAATTACCGTTGGGCTGGTCGGCACCGGTAAAAGCACGCTGGCGCAGAACCTGGCGAAACGACAGGGCATGGTGGTCGTCTCATCGGACGTCACGCGTAAGCGCCTCGCCAATATTCCGCTGACCGAGCGCCATTACGACGAGTTCGCCCACGGGCTCTACTCCGCAGAATCCACCCGTCGCACTTATGACGAGATGTTTACACAGGCAAGGGCGTTGCTCAAAGAAGGTATTTCCGTGATATTGGACGCTTCCTTCATTAAGTCGGCGGAGCGCCGCACCGCCCGCGATTTAGCTACGGAAATTGACGCCGATTTCTTCATCGTAGAATGCGTCCTGAGCGAAACCGCCATCAAAGAGCGGCTGGCGCAGCGGCGGCGCAAAAGTTCCATCTCCGACGGACGTCTGGAAATTCTCGCGCCGCAACAAGAGCGCTTCGAGCCGGTGCAAGAAGTGCCGCCGGAGCACCATAGCAAGATTGACACATCTTTGCCGCCAGAAGAAACAACGGGCAAGGTTATCGAATCACTGTCTATTTGATATTCTCGCCCTGGTACCTGCCGTTGTAGCCCTCGGTCTCCCGGTCAAGCTTGTGGAAAACCAGCTGCGCGACGCGGGCGTTTTGCTGCACTTTGAAGCCGTGCGGATGATAGACCACCATCAGCGACTGCGACCGCCCGTGGTAGCCGGCGTCCCAGACCGCCATGCCCAGCGTGACCCCGCAGCGCAACAGGCTGGAGCGGGGCGCGCCCAGCGCCATGATGTCCCTGGGCAGATGTACGATTTCGTTATAGGTGATGATGTAAGCGCCCGGCACTAAATCCAGGTAGCCGAAGGCATCGAAGGCAAGGGGAGATAAGGGGGGAATTTGCCGGCTCTCCACAGCGATAACGCCGCCCGTCTCCATCATCGCCACTTCCCGCAGGCTCAGGTCAAAGCCGTTGGGCTGAATCTGCACTTTGAGGTCCTGCCAGCCTTCCACCAGCGGCGGTTGAGCGTCAATCAGGGCGCGGATCTCCTGGCCTGATAAGATGACTGTCATCGTTTTCTCCTTAAATCTTGCTGCTTAAGTATACAATTTTGCGGCAAGAAAGTTTATCCTCCACACCTTTACATACTTAACAGCCTCGTTTAGAATGGGGGTGTTGTATTCTTTAGAGGAGCTAGCCGATGATTAAAGCCGTCTTTTTCGACCTGTACCATACGTTGGTACGCTATGAGCCGCCCCGCGAAGACCTCCAGTCCGCCGCACTGAAGGAGTTCGGCATCACCGCCCAGCCGGCAGACCTGCTCCGCCCGATTGTCGCCGCCGATGAGTTCATCTACACCGAGCTTGCCCGTCAGCCGATGAGCCAGCGGTCGGACGAGGACAGGATGGCGCTCTGGGCACGCTACCAGCAGAAGCTCCTCGCCGAAGCCGGCATCCCGGCTACGGAATCTCTCGTCAGGGGGCTGCTGGGCAAGATGGCGCAGGCGAAAATGAAGCTCGTCCTCTTCGATGATGTCGCGCCCGCCCTTACCGGACTCAAGGGAAGGGGGCTGACGCTGGGACTGATTTCTAACATCGACAAAGACATGACTGCCACGCTCCGGAAGCTGGGGCTGCTCGCCTGGCTGGAGATAATCGTCATGTCGGTCGAGGTAGGCTTTTCCAAGCCGCAGCCGGAGATTTTCCACGAGGCGCTCAAGCGCGCCCGCGTGGCGCCCGGGGAAGCTATTTTCACCGGCGACCAGTACCAGGTGGACGCCCTCGGCGCCTGCAGGGCGGGGCTAAAGGGCGTGCTGCTTGACCGCGGCTATTATTATAAAGAGGTCAATGACTGCCCGCGTATCCGCAGCCTTAATGAGATAACCTCATTATTGTAGCATTTCATATCCTGAGGGAGCACCTGTCACACCTGCCCGTAAGACACATCGCCTGATGGATTTGCAGTAAGCCCTGCTTGCGGCAGGCGGTATTGATTGCTACATCATTTAGCCTCAGTTTTTCACGCATGTGTCTTTCTATCCGGTTACCGGTCAGCACAGGATAACACCGGTAAAGCTCCAGTGCTTTCTGCGCCAGCTCCGGCTGTCCCGCAGCCCTGCCCCACGCGAAAACAAAAGGCAGCAGCACGTTCACCGCAATGTCCGCCGCCCGCCCGCGACCGATAAGCGCTCCGGCAGACTACCCATACGCAAGAGAAACCTCTTTATTAAGGTCGGCAATGATAGGGAAAGGTATCTTCACGCCTATCTTCTCCTCAACATTGCGCACCCAGGCGATATGAGAACTGACACTGTCAACGCTCAAGCCGAGAAGGTCTACGCCGCGCTTCTGTAGCTCGGGGAAAATCTCAGCGAAAGCAACAAGCTCAGTGGTGCATACCGGGGTGAAATCGGCCGGATGGGAAAAGAGAATCAACCACCGCCCCTTAAAATCTTCCAGCCGGAGCATACCAAAAGTGGTTTTGGCTTCAAAGGGTGGCGCTGGTTCACCCAGCCTGGGCAGACTGACTGCCTGTTCCTTAACCTCTTCCATTTCACACCTCCTGCTTTAATTGGTCCAATTTAGCTTTGGGTGCTGAATTGCCTAGCCGGACTTCCACAGGCCATGAACACTACAGTGCTCTCTGGCCACTAATGTCTGCGATTTAATTTCGAAGTCTGCCTCCGGCTTATCTCCCGGCTTGAGTAATTTACGGCAACTCTCGCTGTCGGTAATTACCTGTATCCACTCTATATAATGTTTCTCCTCCATAGGATGAGGAACGCCACCAACTTTTACCTTAATGCCTCTCTCGGTTG
>JAQTQH010000070.1 GCA_028712355.1 Dehalococcoidales bacterium | reverse complement strand
ATTCTCCCATCGGCCTTCCAATTGGCGGCGAAACGCCGGAAGAGATTGCGGTTAGTATCGTTGCCGAACTGATTCAGGAACGCGAGAAACAGAAAGCGTGAAGAAAGGGTACTGTGCCATTATTCTGACTGCCGGGCTATCAAGTCGCATGCTGGATTTCAAACCTCTGCTTCCGGTCGGCAGAGAAACGCTTGCCGACCACGTAATTTCTACGTTCCTGGGCGTTGGTGTCGATGTATTGTTGGTAACCGGATGGCGGCGTGAGGAGCTTGTCAATGGCATCAAACACAAAAATATTAAGGTTGTAGACAATCCTGATTACGAGAGTGGAATGTTCAGTTCGATAAAGGCAGGCATGAGTCGCCTTTCACCGGTTTGTCGGGCTTTTTTCATAATGCCGGTAGATATACCTCTGGTCAGCCCGGTAACCATACAGCGTCTACTGAGCGAGAGCAGCCAGTTTCCCGACAGGGTCATATACCCGGTGTTCGATAAACGGCGTGGTCATCCGCCGCTTATTCCATCAAACTTAGTACCATCTATTCTAGAATATGGAGAAGACGGAGGCCTTAAGGCCATTCTCTCGCAACATAAGTATCGGGAAGTAGCCACATCTGACAGCAATATACTATTTGACGTTGATACCCCGGATGACTACCAGGAACTGCTGCGACGTTACCAACAATTAGTTTCCTGTGGAAGGATATTTATTCCCATCCGTGCTCATTTACTATTGACAAATTATAGTTGTTATAATCATAATATAACAATAAATCAAGAGGACTCCTAATCGACATCATCTTTATTTGAGATGTTTTGCCAGTTCAAGAATTAATCATAAAAGGGAGAGGAAATGACTGAAAAGCGCAAAATCACCCTGACGGTAAATGGAGCCAAGCAGACAGTGATGGCCAGCCCCGATATGGTGCTCATCGACCTGCTGCGCGATGACCTCCGGCTCACCGGCACAAAACAATCCTGTGACCGAAAAGGGCAGTGCGGCGCCTGCACGGTAATCGTTAATGGCAAGGCAGTCCGCTCCTGCATAACCAAGCTCGTCAACCTCGAAGGCTCTGAAGTCACTACTATCGAAGGCTTGGGCACCCCCGAACATCCCCATCCCATACAGGAGGCGTTTGTCCTTACCGGGGCCATCCAGTGCGGTTACTGCACGCCAGGTATGATTATGGCGACCAAGGCGCTTATCGACCAGAACCAGAACCCCACTCTGGCAGACATCAAGAAAGCGCTTGCGAGGAACCTGTGCCGCTGCACCGGCTATGTCAAGATAATTGATGCCATCAAACTGGCGGCCCGTTTTGCGCGTGGCGAGACTACACCGAAAGCAATTCGCGACAGCATCGGTGAGGAAATGCTGGGGGTATCCCATCCGAGGCCTTCAGGAATGCTCAAGGCTTGCGGAGTTGCCAAGTTCACCGCTGACTATTTTATTGAAGGGGCGCTGGAAATCGCCGCTGTCCACAGCACCGAGTTCCATGCCCGCATAAAATCAATCGACTTCTCGGAAGCCGAGAAGATGCCGGGCGTGGTCGGTGTCATGACCGCCAAAGACGTTCCCGGCACCAACCGCATAAGAATTTATGTCCCAGACCAGCCCATTCTCTGCGATGATGTAGTGAGAACCTACGGAGACCCGGTTGCCATCGTCGCTGCCGAGACTCGTGATCAGGCAAGAGCGGCAGCCGCCAAAGTTAAGGTCAGTTACGAGCCGCTTCCGGTCGTGATGACCCCGGAAGAAGCCCTGGCCGAAGGGGCTCCCCAGATTCACAAACACTCGCCCAACCTCACTGATTCCTTACCGCTGGTAAAGGGCGATGCGGAAAAGGCGTTGAAGGAAGCGGCAGTGGTAGTCGAAGGCGATTTCAGTACGCAACTGAACCATCAAGCACCGATGGAACCGGAAGTGTGCGTGGCCTACCTTAATGGCGAAGGCAAAGACGCCGAACTGGTTATCATCGGCCGCAGTATAAATATCCATGGCAATAAAAATATGCTGGTGGAAGGTCTGGGCTACGACAAAATCATATATCAGGAACCTTTTACCGGCGGCCAGTTTGGCATCAAGGCGATGATTACCTCGGAAGGGATTGCCGGCGCCGCTGCCCTGCATTTCAAACGGCCCATCCGTTACATCCCCAGCATGCAGGAGTCATTCTGGCTGACCACCAAGCGCCACATCTTCAAAATGAAGGTTCAACTCGCCGCCGACGCCAAGGGTAAAATCACGGCCTACACGAATGACATCATCATCGACAAGGGAGCGTATTACATATTAGGTACCTACGTACTGACACGCCCCTATAAAATGCTTCAGGGTTCATACTATATCCCTAATATTAAGGCTCTCGGCCGCATGGTCTATACCAACAACGCCCCCGGCGGTTCTGCCAGAGGTTTCGGTCCGCCGCAGACAAATTTTGCCCTCGAATCAGCGGTTGATATGCTGGCGGAAAAGCTGGGCATTGACGCGCTCGAGTTCCGGAAGATGAACACCCTTAAACCCGGCCAGACCAAGGCCACCGGTACGGTCGTCCAGCAATGGCCTTTCCCCGAGCTTTGCGATATGCTCAAGCCCCACTACGATAAGGCCAGGAAAGCCGCCGGGGAATTCAATAAGAGCCAGAAAGGCCCGATGAGACGGGGGGTCGGCCTTGGTGCCTTCTCCTTCGGTATCGGCGACTCCGGAGACCAGGCAAGGCTCTACGTTGAGGTTAACCCGGATGACAGCATCACTATCTACGCTGCCGTCGCCGACCCCGGTGAAGGCAACGACTCAATGTTGACCCAGATAGCGGGGCACATCCTTGATATCCCGCTGGAAAAGATAAATCTCTATGCCCGCAGTACGGACAAGACAGTAGGCCTGGGGCCGGCGGCGGGCAGCCGGATGACCTTTATGGCCGGAGGCGCCCTGGTTAATGCGGTGGTCGACCTGAAGCAGGCGTGGAAAGAGGCCGGCGCTAAGACCTACCAGGCGTTGAAGCGGGCGGGTAAGCCGACCAGGTTTGAGGGATACCGGAATACGCTTGGCAGCGGGAAACTCGACCCGAAGACGGGGCAGGGCGGGGCGATGACATCAGACGTCCAGAATATCCAGATGGCCGAGGTTGAGGTAAATACC
Organism: Dehalococcoidales bacterium; assembly: GCA_028712355.1. Classification (GTDB taxonomy): domain Bacteria; phylum Chloroflexota; class Dehalococcoidia; order Dehalococcoidales; family RBG-16-60-22; genus JAQTQH01. Next base: position 2,613 of record JAQTQH010000070.1, on the reverse strand, counting down.
GAAACCGGCGAGGCTAAAGTGATCAAGATGACCGTAGTCGTTGATGCCGGTACGATAATCCACCCCATAAATTTCCAGGGCCAGAATGAAGGTGGCATGGACCAGGGTGTGGGCTATGCTCTCAGGGAAGAATATGTTGCCGGTAAGACCAAAGACTACGTTACCTTCAAGTTCCCCACTATTAACAACGTTATCGAACAGGAAGTATATACCCGCGAGACTCCCCGTGTCGGCGGACCGCTGGGCGCTACGGGCATCGGTGAGATGACAATGATATCAACTGCTCCGGCAGTAACCAATGCGATTTATAACGCCTGCGGGGCTAGAGTATTCAACCTGCCGGCCACTCCGGAGAGGGTTAAGGCGGCGTTGAAGAGAAAATAGAAATCCCTTTTGCTTGGAAGTATCGCCGGGGTAAAGGCTGTCCCACCTTTACCCCGGCTGTCGAATTTCCTGACGTATATGGAGCCGGATGATAACCAAAGTAAAAGTTGAAGAAGCGATCGGGAAAGCCATCGCCCACGATATTACTAAAGTTGTGCCAGGTTTTAAAGGACCGGCTTTCCGGCGGGGTCATATCATCACCCGGAAAGATATTCCTGAGTTACTGCGAATCGGCAAAGAGCATATCTATATCCTGTCTCTTGGTAGCGACGAAGTCCACGAGGAGGAGGCTGCTTTACGAATCGCAAATGCGGTTAAGGGACGAGGTTTGATGTGCTCACCACCGCATGAGGGTCGAGTTAGTTTGATAACTGCCTCAACTGGCCTTCTGAAAGTAGATGTAGCCGCTCTCGATAAGATAAATTCAATTGATGAAATCACGGTTGCCGCCGTGCGCAACAACACTGTCTGCCAGGAAAACATGGTTGTGGCGGCGATGCGAATTACGCCGCTTTACATATCGGGATTGAAGCTGGATAGAATGGAGCAAATTGCCCGGGATAATCAGCCGGTTATCAGTCTGGTACCCTTCAAGCTGAAGAAAATTGGCTTGATAATCAGCGGTAATGAAGTATTCAAAGGACTTATTAAAGACGGGTTTTCCCCGGTTATGCATAAGAAGGCTGAAGATTTTGGTTGTACCATTAATAATCAGGCGGTTGTACCCGACGATGCGGATGTAATTGCCAGCACGATTCTGCAATTCCAAATTGATGGCAGCGAAGTAATCCTCTGCTGTGGAGGGATGTCGGTCGATCCGGATGATGTCACTCTCGAAGGTATTCGTAAATCCGGCGCTGAGGTGCGCTTCTACGGTTTGCCCGTTATGCCCGGCGCCATGACCTTATATGCCAGATTGGGGAGTACTCATATACTGGGCATTCCGGCCGGTGCTCTGCATTCAAACGTAACGGCTTTTGATAGGTTACTCCCTGTCGTTCTGTCAGGCGAGGAACTAACGTTTCGGGATACCCGTAAACTCGGACACGGTGGGCTTTGCCTGAAGTGTAAACAGTGTAATTATCCCGCTTGCCCTTTTTGTAGCTGAATTTTGGGTCAAGATAAATCATAGGAAGCAATAACGGTGACCATCAAGTATCCCATAGAGTGGACCAGAGACGACTTCCCTGCGCTAAAGAACCAACACCAAAACCACCCGCCGGTTTACTTTGATAACGCCTGCAATACGCTCGTGCCACATCAGGTCATTGAAGCCATTAGAGAATATTATACCGATTTCCCGTCATGCGGGGGAGGCAGGAGCCAGCACCGGTTTGCTAAAGAGGTCAATGACCGTATTGAAGGCAATGCTGAAAGAGGTATGAAGGGTTCGCGGCGCATAATCAAGGAGTTCATAAACGCCGGTTCCGAGGGAGAGATTGTCTTCACCTTAAATGCCAGCCAAGGCATCAACATCGTGGCGCTTGGCACGAGATTCAAGCCGGGGGACTTCGTTGTTTTGACTGACAAGGAACACAACTCAAACCTTATTCCATGGCTGAGATTACAGAAACAGGGGCTCATCAGAACTGAGTACGTGGAATCAGGCCAGGACGGAGTCTTCGACCTCGATGCCTTTGAGAAGAAAATGAAGACCAGCCGGGTCAGGCTGGTCAGCATGGCTTACACATCGAACCTGACCGGTTACACCTTACCGGCCAGAGAAGTCGTTGGCATCGCGCACCGCTACGGCGCTAAAGTGCTGCTTGACGGCGCTCAGACCGTACCGCACCAGGTCGTTGATGTCAGGGATCTGGACGTGGATTTCATGGTATTTTCGATGCATAAGATGTGCGGGCCGCGAGGGGTCGGCGTCCTTTACGGGAAAGAGGCGTTACTGGGAAGAGAAGCCCACGAAGAAGATGAAACCGGCGATGTCATCCTGCCCGTCATGCTCGGCGGAGAGACCATCACCGACACAAACTATGAGACCTATTCCCTTATGCCACCACCACGAAGGTTTGAGGTGGGACTCCAGAACTACCCGGGTCTAATCGCTTCCGCAGCAGCCATAAGCTATCTTCAGAAAGTCGGCATGGACAGGATTGGCGCTCAGGAAAGACAATTAAACAGTTATCTGTCGGCGCAACTCTTGCAACGCTACGGAGACACCGGCTGGTTCAAGATACTTGGGCCTGGTGATGCGAACCAGAGGGGCGGTATACTGAC
>JAQTQH010000001.1 GCA_028712355.1 Dehalococcoidales bacterium | reverse complement strand
TGCTGGGCGTCTGATAAAGAATTGAAAAATTCTCTAACCGATTTGAACATATTTCACCTACCCGCCTTATCTCTTTGCAGGTAGTATATGCCTTTAGGCACTCTTTTGGCAAGAGTGAACTTTGCCCAAAGAGGGTATTGACATATTAATATAATAAGATATATTATTATGATATATTATATAACAATGGCTGGAGGGGGCATGGCTAAAATCCAGATAGAACTATCAAAAGACGAGGATAAAATCGTTGAGGTTTATAAACTGGTGCACGACCTCAAAAATAAGCAAGAAGCTATCAAACAGATGATTAGGTATTTTGAAGCTGATATAAAACCCAAAAAAATTAACGAGAAAGATTATTTCTCGGTTTAGGAGGTTCCGATGTCACTGTCAACAAGCATTTGGGTAATAGTATGGAGCGTAGTTGTCGTAATACTTTTTCTCGGCATATGGGCTTGGATAAGCATATATAATAAATTCCAGTATTGGATCACGAGAGCTCAAAGGAAATTTGCGGACATTGATGTGATTATGCAGGAACGGATTGATAATATTCAGGCTTTAGCACAGGTAACCAAAAAGTATGACATTCATGAATACAAAACACTTAAGGATACCATTGAAGCTAGAAGCAGATGGACTAAAGATACTGATTTGAATGAAAAGGTCAAACTGGCTTCGCAAATAGAAAATAACTACTTGAAACTGCAAGCTGTGTTTGAAAAATACCCCGAACTCAAGGCTGACAAAATGCATATGACTTTAATGGAGAGGGATTCTCACGTTGAGAGAAGACTGCGGAAGACAAGATTAGAATTTAACAGGGTGGCGCAGCATTACAACGAGAGGACGAGAAGATTTCCTCGAAACATTGTGGCGCGTGCCCACAATTTTAATCTCTTAGATTATCTCTCATTTGAAGGTCAAGATTACGAACCAAAAGAAATCTTTAATGATTAGAGTAAGAATAGATGTCAAGAGTCAGCAAACGCCGTAGAGGGACAGCAATTATTGAGACCGAAAAGGGTATATTGGTAACAGCTGGTCACAATGGAATATTTCTACTACCGGGAGGCGGTGCGAACAAAGGTGAAACTAGACTTCAAGCCGCGATAAGAGAGTTGAAAGAAGAAACCGGCTTAGATGCATATTATGCTAAATATCTATTCAGGCATGTGGGGAAAATAAATAAATCACACGGGCATGGGTATTTTCAGGACCATCACACGGTCTGTCTCATAAAAGCTAACGGCTCACCAACGCCCCGTCATGAGATAAGGTTTATTGCATACTATAAACCTGGCTCAGGTGTGCGAGTATCTGGGACAACCCGAGACATAATAGAGAGATACTATTCTTATAAAAAACGAAGTCGCGTAAACCAGAAAAAGACAAGCATCATAAGTAAAATCCTTGAATGGCTAACGTAATCTGGCCTGGAGACAATTGAGCTTGTATAGCTATTATCTTGAATATAGGTTTCACTCTTACTCCAAGCATTATCTTAGGCGTTTAATCAGAGGATTAGCGAGAAAATTCAGGGTTAAAGAGGCAGTCAAATATAGGTCTGTACCTCATATGACTCTTTATGGTCCTTTCCAGATTATGGAAAGAAAAATAGTCTTCTCCAGTATTGAAAAGGTTGCTAGAAATTATAATTTGGTTCCATTCGCAATAAGTGATTTCTGTTACCATCATGGAAGAAACGGCAAAGTAATTGCGTGTGAAATTAATGCTTCTCAAGAATTAAAGAAACTGCGTAAGGAATTAGCATTTGAATTAAATAAAACCGTTAATGAAGACAATCGCCAAACTTGGGATAATGATAGCGATTATTGGTTTCACTCGACGATAGCGATGAAAGATATAGACGGTCAATTTGACCAGATATGGGAATACATCAAAACGAAAGATAAGCCTAACATCAAGCAATATCTTCTCCGGATAACTGTCTTGAACAATAGGCGCAAGATTGAGCGCGAGTATGACCTCATGTTTAAAAGATGGTTAAGTCGTAGAGAAGCTTTGAGTAATCGTTTATGGCAAAAAACCGTTAATAGGCTCAGAGAATTGCAGAATTTACCTAAAGAAAAAGAGCCCTCTCTGCTAGACAGAATAAAGAGGCTCTTTTGTTGGTTGTAATTTAATCCAAAAACTTGTGTCTAAGTCAGCGTAATCAAGCCCTGTTTAATCGCCACCACCACCGCTTCCGTGCGGGCGTTGGCGTTCAGCTTGCGCAGGATAGAGGTAACGTGGTTCTTGATGGTCTGCTCGGAAATCCCGAGCTCGGCGGCAATCTGCTTGTTCAAAAAACCCTGCGCGATGTATTTGAGGATTTCCGTCTCCCGCGGCGTCAGCGGGGAAATTAAAGTCTGGGCTTCGCTCTGCCAGAAAAGCTCCTGGAACTGGTTTAAAACCTGCTCGGCGACCTTGGGGCGGGCGGTCAGAGCTTCGTTAATGGGGTGCTCCCCGCGCCCCACGCGGCGGATGGTATCCGTGAGCTGCTGGGCGGTGATTTCCTTGCTGATATAAGCCCCCGCCTGGGCTTTCAGCGCCTGGAAAAGCTCATCGTCGTTGGTGTTGGAACTGAGCACGATGACGCCGATGCTGGGCTGCCGCTGCCGGATATTGCGCGCCAGTTCCAGGGCGATATCAGATTTGCCGTCGATATCCACCAGGGCGACATCCGGCGGCAGGTTATCAATGGCGGCAAGGACTTTTTCGCCCACCTCTATAATGCCGGATACGGCAATATCTTCGATACCGCTCAGGGTGTGCTCAATACCGTGCTGAAAGAGGGGCTGGTTGCTGATGATGAAGACCTGTATTTTATTCGTGTTCATGTTCATGGGGTTATTTTACCTCCTGTTCCGAATCGCGCGGTTGGCGGGTAAGCTTCTCGACGACGGTCGCAAAGACCTCGACCAGCCGGGGGTCGAACTGTGTGCCCGCGCCGGCCCGCAGTTCCTCCATGGCATTTTCCGGGGAGAGCGCCTTCGAATAAGCACGGTCCGAGGTCATCGCGGCAAAAGAATCGGCAATCGCCATGATGCGGGCTTCCAGCGGGATGTTTTCTCCCTTCAGCCTCTGCGGATAGCCGGTGCCGTCGTAGCGCTCGTGGTGGTGCAGAATGCCGGGCACGAAAGCGGCCAGCTGGCGGGAACGCCCGGCAATGATTGCGCCCAGCTTCGGGTGGGTCTTGACCACATCCCATTCTGCATCAGTAAGCCGGGCGTTTTTGCCCAGTATTTCATCGCTGATGCCGATTTTACCGATATCGTGCAGCAGTGCCGAAGTCTCCAGGTTGGCTATCTGAGCCGGTGGCAGCCCGAGGGCTTCACCCAGTGCCATCGCATACTTGCTCACCCGCTTGGAATGACTGCCGGTGTAATGGTCGCGGGCGTCTACCGTGGCGGCGAGGGCATAAATGGCGCTGAGTGTCCCGCTGTCGTTATCGCTCCAGAAGCTCACCTCGAGGTCACCCAGGTGCAGCAGCGTACCGGAAGAACAGATGAACTGGTTGCCGCCGTTGCGCTTGGCGCGGTAAAGCGCCGCATCCGCCGCGGCGATCATTTCATTGGGACCGATGCCATCGGCAGGCCAGCTGGCCAGCCCCAGGCTAGCGGTCACCGCCACCGCGTTGGTCTTGGCTTTGTTGGCCACATGCTGGCGCACCCGCTCGGCGACCTGGCTGGCGGCATCGATGGCGGTCTGCGGCAGCAGGATAGCGAATTCATCGCCGCCGTAACGGAAGGCGAGATCGGCATTGCGGACGGCTCCTTTGATAATGCTGCCCATTTGCTTTAACAGCTTGTCGCCCGCCGGGTGTCCGTATTTATCATTATATGCCTTGAAGGAATCGAGGTCCATGATGATAAGGGAGAAGACGCCGCCGTAGCGGGAATGCCGGCCGATTTCCTGGGCGATTTCTTCATCGAGGGAGCGGCGGTTGAACAGCCCGGTCAATTCATCGATGCGGGCTTTCTCCTCGGCTTTGGCATACAGGCGGGCGTTTTCCGCCGGCATGGCAATCTGGGCAGCCAGCTGCTCCAGCAGGGCGATATTGCGCGGATTATAAGCATCGGGTTTCTGGCTGGCGACAATAAGGGTGCCGGTGACCTCGCCCTTCGCCATGAGGGGCAGATAGATGATGGAGCGCAGCCCCTGGCTCATATGCTTCTGGCCGGTGACGAAGCGGGCTTCCTTGGTGAGGTCGGCTTCGAACACGGGCTGCTTATGCGCGATGACCCATTCCGTGGCGGTGCTTTTTACGGGCATTCGCTCGCCGACCTGCCACACGGAACTGATGACCGGATACTGCGCCAGCCGGTAGAGGGTATTGTCTTCCAAGAGCATGACGGATGCCCAGCTGACATCGACCACCTTCTTCAGTTCGGTAATGAAGCTTTCGAAGATACCCTGGATATCAAGGCTGGAGGTGATGATGGCGCCGAGGCGGTTGATTACAGAAAGTTCCTCTTCCCGTTCCTTGAGTTGTTCTCGCAGGTATTCTTTTTCCATGCTCACGGCGACCTGCCGGGCGACGTTCTCCAGCAGATTGAGGTCTTCTAATGAATAGCGTCCGGAATGCTTCTTGTCCAGCACCAGGATAGCGATGAGCCTATCCCGGCTGATGAGGGGGGCAAAAATCTCAATGTGGGCGGCATGGAAGCTGTCCCGTTCCTGCTGCCAGAGGCTGCGGAATTCGGGCAGGACTTCCAACTCCTCCCGGGTGAGCGGTTTCTGCTCACGTGAGAGGTATACAGCTATGGGGCTGTCGCTCCGCAATTTAAGGCTGGCGAGCGGATTTTCATCGCCCTTGGGCTCCACCAGCTGGGCGTTGAATTCCATGTTTTCCCCCAGAGGGAAGAGGAGGCACGCCTTGTGGCAGCCGAGGGCGCCGGTAATCAGCTCCAGCAGCTCACTGCCCTGATCGCGGAGGCTGAAAATACTATGTACCTTGCCGGTAAAAGAAATGAGTTCCTGGCGGTAGTTGAAGGTCTGTCCCTGGAAGAAGCGGGAGGTCGCTTTGAGGAGCCAGCTGCGCAGCCGGTAAAGGGTTGCGGCAATAACGATGGCGATAAGCGTGGCGATAAAAGTCGCGGACGGGTCGAGAATGAGACCGAAAGCATCATGCAGGACCATGACCAGCGCCCAGTAGGCTCCTGCCCCGATGGCGGCAAGGGTGAAATGGGCTATGCTCCGCCTTAAAATAGTCCTGATATCGACCAGCTGGTGGCGTATGGTAGCATAAGTCAAAATAAAGGCATTGATGATGTTGCCCAGGTGGCTGATGGGGTATTCTCTAATCCAGGGAATTAAGGCGGTAAAAGAAAAAACTATGGTAACAGAAATCCCCAGCATCAGGGAAACGATTTGATTGTACATCACCGGGTTGTCCAGAGAGCGAAGCCTTCTCCAGAAAACATACAGGTCTCTGAAAGCAAGGGTCAATAAAGGTATGACAAATACCAGCGCTCCTATCTTGTAAGAGCCGTGTACGATGTCTCCCCTCACCACCACTCCCTTGGTGATGTAACCGAGCAGTACCAGGATAACTATGATTGCCAGCGAGGTATAAGCAAAGGGCAGCCAGCGGCTCTGCCCGGGGGCGAAGAAAGAGGAGGCAAAAGTGTGCAGTTGCACCCCCATGGTACTGAAAATAATGATAATTAACTTGAACAGCAGGTGATTATTTTCCGGGAAAAAGTTGCCGCGGTAAAGATAATCGGTGAGGCTCCAGAACATCGCGGAAATCAGGAACAGGATAAAGAGCGTGTGCCGGTGCTGCCATGGGCGGCTGCTCAGAGCCGTTAACAGAAGCGGCATATAAGCCACCGTGGCGACCAGCGGGAAGGCTGCATAAACGTTCATATATGCGGATTATCCTCACAAATCGGCAGCCTGTCAAGTATAGACCAAAGTAATTAGACTAACGTAGCCTGACTAAAGTACGGGGTTTTCAGGTAGTCATTGCGAGACCATTCCGCCAAAGCGAAAGGCGAAGCAATCTCTACTAATTCCGACTAGGATTGCTTCGTCGCTGCGCTCCCCGCAATGACAAACTACAGCTATGCCGCTACTTTGCCGGCATCGGCAGGGGCGGGAGTCTTGGGCCGGACCCTGACCCTGACTTCGGGTTTGACCTGTAATGCGGCAAGCACCTCTTCCCTCGGGTTGATGTGGGGCGGTTTGAGGTGCGCCAGGTCGGCGCCCTCCGCCTGCTTCTGGGCGGTATATCCGGCAAAAGCACCGCGGGGCAGGAAGGTGACCGCCACGCTGAAATCGAGCGAATCCCGCCAATCTTCCGCCACGCCGGATTCATCGTAGCCGGTGCGGCCGGAAGCGATAATCTGCTTCTGGAGAGCGGCTTTAACCTCCGCCTCGCGCCCGTCGATGTTGTCTTTCAATTCAATCAGCAGGTGCAGCACCGTTTCACCCGGTATCTTGTAAGCCGTCCAGTCCACGTAGGCGAGTCCGGTGTGCTCGATAGCCTGCCAGATTTGCTTTTCCGTCAGTTTGATGACCATGAAGTTGAGCAGGTCATCGGCGCGCCGTTCGAAAGCCATCTGCGGGATAATAATACCCAGGTTATCATTGCGCAGCGCGGTGATGCGCACCATGTCCCCGATGCGGTACCTCACCATCGCCCCGCCGTGGAAATTGGTCAGGACGATTTCGTAGACTCCGCCGGCTTTTACTTCATCCAGCAGTATCGTCTTCGGCTGGTAGTTGCGGTCGGACTGCTCTCGTGATAACTCTTCTTCCGGGATGAACTCCAGGAAATTGAGGTTCGGCACGAAGGTCATGTTCTCGTAGTCGCAGGTCTGGGTGGCAATCACGCCGCCTTCGGTACAGGAATAGAGATCCAGGGGGTACTTACCCCAGAGCTCTTTGATTTTATCTTTGTAGACCCAGCTATCCACGCCGCTGCCGATGATGCCCTTGACCGCCCAGAGGTCCTTGGGCAACAGGGGACGGTGTGCCAGCTTGCTTTTCACCACGCCTTTCGCCAGGCGGAGCAGCGCCTTCGGGTTGGAGAGATAGGGGCGGAGGTCTACCTTGCCGGTCGATTCGCGGAACTTGTTGCCCACCGCAACCAGCACCAGCGACAGACCGAAGAAGAAGTCCAGCCCTTCCGACATCGCCTGCTGGAAGCCCAGCTTGATGCGCTCTTCAAAAGGCAGGTTTTCCGCCTCATCCAGGAAGGGCAGGTATTCTATCGGGGACTGGGTTCTCAAAACATCGGCGAACATGCCCGAAGTATAGGGGCGGGGGGCTACCGAATATAATATCTTGGGGTCGATGGGCATGTGGGAGGTTTCCCCGAATTGCGGACAGGAGGAAAGTATGCCGATGCCGTAGAGGACGCGGCTGAGTTCCTGGGCATAGGTGGAAGTCATCGGCACCCATTTGTAAGTGGAAACGGACGTCCGCCCCGACGTGCGTACCCAGAAGGCGGGCCGGGCGGGCAGAAAATCCTCCCGTTTCTCCATGAACTCGGGGCAATAATCGGCGTACCTGGTCAGAGGGACCAGGCGGCGGAACTCCTCCACCGACACCGGCCATACGCCCCCGAAAATCTTCTTCCCCAGCTCGCAGTGATTGAGCAGGCCGATTTGCTCCATGAGGAGCCGCTTCTGGACTGTCATGAACTGCGGCAGGTCCATTTGCAGGAACCCGCAGCACATATTCCACAGCTCCGCATTTCTTCCCTGACTTAGAAGTTCACCCGCAGTTGCCATATGGCACCTCCGCAATAGTCTTCTAAACTCGCGTCTGGTCTGGGGCAGGTACGGCAACTTCATCAAGATTGGGTTCCGGAGCCGCCGATTGAGGGTTAGCACTCAGGACTTTTGGTGGCTACCCCCCAATTTAGTATGAGGACTATTGTACTATCTGATAGCCCATAAGTCAACATCGCGGACAATTAGCGAAATGAAAAGCAGATGGCGCGGGATTAATCGGGCGGGATGTGTCTAGAAGAGCCCCAGATACCAGATGAGCAGGTTATTACCCCAGAACAGGGTAATGATGGCGCCGAATGATAAGAATGAGCCATAGGGCATTAGCTGCTTGCGCCCGGCTTTGCGAAAGACAAGGAGTATGACCGCCACTACTCCGCCGGCGACTATCCCCACGAACAAAGCGACCGCAGCCATCGGAAAGCCGGTCATCAACCCGATGAGGCCCGCCAGCTTGACATCTCCCTCGCCCATGCCCCGGGGATAGAGGAGATAGATGACTAGGAAGAAGATAAATCCGGCGGCAGCGCCGATGATGCCGCTCAGGATGGAAAGCCGGGGCAACAAGAGGACCGTCCGGTAAAAACCCGCCTGCGGGAAGAGTGAATCCAGCGCCAGGATGAGCAGAGCCGCGATGGCAGCCGGATAGACTACCTTGTTGAGGATGAGCTGGTGTTCCATATCAATAAAAAGGATAACCACGAAGATGCTGTTGTAAAGCAGTATCACGGCAGTCCGCGCGCTCCAGCCGAAGAGATAGAAAGTAAGGGCAAACAGCAAGGCGCTGAGCAGCTCGACAACTAAAACGCGGAGGGGGATATGCTGGCGGCAGTAGCGGCAGCGCCCTCTTAGTAATATGTAGCTGAAAATGGGGACCAGGTCCGGGGGAGAGAGGCGGTGTCCGCAGGAATCGCAGGCGGAAGGGGGGAAAGCCAGAGACTTGCCGGCCGGCAAGCGGTCGATGCAGACATTGAGAAAGCTGCCGATGGCGGCGCCGAACAGGGCGGCGATGATTAGCCGGTAGATTTCCATTTCAATACATTTTGACGTCTTTTTAGCCGCCCGTCAACTGTTCAGGGCTGGCACTCAGGACTTTCTTACTATGGCAGGGGATGACTAATAACTCATTGAAGTTAAGCGCGGTTATGCTAAGCTGGAAAGTGAACGAAACAAATTCGGAGGTAATTGTTATGAAGAAAATCTTGAGGCAGTTCCGTCACGGCGAGAAGGGTTTCACCCTGATCGAACTTCTGGTGGTCGTCGCTATTCTCGGCGTTCTGGCCGCCGTCGCTGTACCTAACGTCGGTAAATTCATCGGCGAGGGTACGCAGCAGTCTTACGAGACCGAGCTGCACAACGTCCTCACCGCCACCATGGCAATGATGGCGGACAGCACCAACGGCACGCTGGATGCCGACTATGCCGCCACCAATGACCTGAGCACGGTTCATGCCAGTTCCGGCGCCCTGACGCTCTCGGATTACATTTCGGGGCTTACTGAGGCTGGCCTCACCAAGACCGGTTGTGAATATGCCTTTACTACGGATGGTACGGTCACCCAGACTCCCCCGTAATCTCATCCGGACTGCCTGAAAATATAGCAGACTCCTAAAAGGACCTACCGGCAAGAATGACCACTCTTGTCGGTAGGTTTTTTGTTGTCTTCGTGTTGTATCAAATGTCATTCTGAGGAGTGAAACGGCAAAGAATCCGGGCGCGGGGCTGGCGGCAAACCGCTGGTCACACCACCCTGAGGTCCTTCGCTACGCTCAGGGTGACAACAATAAGACACGTTTGATACAAAGCAAAGCCTGGCGTGTTGTCTTGCAGAAGTGGTTCAGGCAGTAATCGCGCCGGTCATGCCGAAGAGGGAGAATACGCCGACGGTAATCCCCGCGGCCAGGATGGCGCCGGCGGCGACCTGCAAAGGAGAGTGGTGTTCCAGTTCTATACGGGACCATCCGATTGCCGGCAGCAGCACCAGTGCTACCGCCGCGATATATCCATAAAGCAGTATCAGGACGGTTATCGATGAGGCGGCAAAAGCGGTGTGCACGCTTATCTTCCACCAGATGTTGATGCCGCCGAAGACCAGGATGGTGGTAAGCGCCGCCAGGAACGATACTACGATGGGCAGCGGTGCTTCAAGCAGGAAAAGTATGACGCAGGATGCCGCGGCACATAAGCCCGAAAGAAGGTAAATCCGGTGCCGCTGGCGCCGGACGTTGATGAACATGCTTTCCAGTCTCTCGCTGCGCACCAGGTACAGGATGGTGATAAAAATGGGCAGTATACTCAATGCCAGCGCCACCAGGGACCACCTGAGCGCGTCAATGGTGTCGCGCGTTGAGCGCAGTGCGACCAGGAAGACCAGGGCAACGCTGATGAAAAAGGGGCTGAAAATATTGGAAATCAGAATCGCCAAGCGCTGTCGGCGGTCGGGCGGCGTTTGCGGGGTTCCCCCGGGTTTAATTTCAGACATCTCAAATACCATACTAGCTTAATACCGTACCTTTTGCCAAGTGCCATCTTTTTTTAACCAAAGCAGTCTCATTGCGGGGAGTCAGAACGGCGTAGCAATCCCAACAATCTCATTGTCATTCTCGGGCCAAGCCCGAGAATCCCGCGTGCCCCGCCTTTGCCGGATTCCCGCTAAGCGGGAATGATAAACACAAGAGATTGCTTTGCCTTCTTCCTTTGCAGGATGGTCTCGCAATGATGCTACAACCACGATTAAATAAAAGGCAACTTCTTTGAGTGTATCTCCAGGCTGTTATATAATATCAGTATCATGCCGGAGATGTGGGAACACCTGGGGAAAATTGAACAGCGTTACGAACAGATTGACCGGGAGATGGCGCAGCCCGAGGTCTCTACGGATATCAAGCGCCTGCAAACCCTCGCCCGGGAACGCGCCGGTATTGAAGAGCTGGTACGCCTCAACCGTGAATACCGCTCTGCCGCCAAATCTCTGGAAGACACCAGGTCCATGCTGGACAGCAGCCTGGACAGTGATATGCGCGCCCTCGCCGAGGAAGAAATCAAGAGTCTGACCGCGCGCATTGAAGAATTGCGTCAGAAAATCAAGGTGGCTCTTTTACCCAAAGACCCTAATGATGAAAAGGACATCATCATGGAAATCCGGGCGGGGACGGGGGGTGATGAAGCGGCGCTCTTCGCCGCCGACCTCTTCCGCATGTACAGCCGCTATGCCCAGAGCAGAGGCTGGAAAATGGATATCCTCAGCACCAGTGAAGGCAGCGCCGGGGGCTTCAAGGAAATCATTTTTGAAGTGAAGGGTAAGGGCGCCTTCAGCCGCTTCAAGTACGAAAGAGGTGTCCACCGCGTGCAGCGTGTCCCGGTCACCGAAGCCTCGGGGCGCCTCCATACGTCCACGGCTACCGTAGCCGTCCTTCCGGAGGCGGAAGAGGTCGATGTGTCCATCAACCCCAAGGACCTCAGGATTGATATCTATCACAGCAGCGGTGCCGGCGGGCAAAATGTTAACAAGGTCGCCAGCGCGGTGCGCATCACTCATCTGCCCACGGGGCTGGTCGTCGCCTGTCAGGACGAACGGTCGCAGCTCCAGAACAAGGTCAAGGCTTTCGCGATACTGCGCGCCCGCCTGCTCGACTTGCAGCAGCGCGAGCAGGGTGAGAAAGTCACGGAAGACCGCCGTGCCCAGGTGGGCTCCGGGGAACGCGCCGAAAAGATACGCACCTACAATTTCCCCCAGGACCGCCTTTCCGACCACCGCATAGGCTTAAGCCTTCACAACCTGCCTCGTATCATGGCGGGCGACCTCGATGAGCTGATTGACGCCCTCGCGACCAGCGATCAGGCCAAGCAGCTTGAGGCGCAGCTGGTGTGAAAGTAAAGGAAGCCCTGGCGCAAGCCCGGGAAGCCCTTACTACCGCCCGTATTGAAGAAGCCGTACTGGAAAGCAACCTGCTCCTGAGACATGTTCTTGGCATAAATCCGGTAGAGCTGTATTTAGACTTTGACCGCGAGCTAACCGCAGAGCAAATCCACATCTACCGGCAACTGGTTCAGCGCCGTATCCGGGGCGAGCCATCCGCTTATCTCACGGGGCGGCGCGAGTTCTACGGGCGCGATTTTTACGTCGATTCACGGGTGCTTATCCCGCGTCCCGAGACCGAACTGCTTGTGGAAAAGGCAATTGAGCTGGTGCGCCGCCAAGCTTTCACTACTATTGCCGATATCGGCACCGGCAGCGGCGCGATTGCCGTCACCCTGGCGAAGGAATTGCCTGGCGTAACGGTCTATGCCACCGATGCCTCGGCGGCGGCGCTGGAAGTAGCCGGACGTAACCGGCGCGAACACGGCGTCATAGAGCGCATGGTCTTGCTTCTGGGCGACCTGCTCGATCCCCTGTCCAGCCTCGTTGACCTTATCGTGGCGAACCTGCCTTATGTCCGGAAGTCCGAGTTACCCCGGCTTTCCGCCGAGCCGCGCATCGCTCTGGATGGCGGGAGCGAAGGGCTGGACAAGATAACTGCGCTTTGCCATCAGGTGGGGGAGAAGCTAAGCCCAGAGGGCTGCCTGCTGCTGGAAGTAGGCATGGGACAGGCGCAAAATGTCGTCGCGCTATTAAAGAGCCTTTATCCGCAGGCGCAGGTTAAAGTCTTTCGCGATTTGGCCGGCATTGAGAGGGTAGTGAATATGCGTCTCTTTACCAAAGACTTATGAGGGTTTATAATAGACTTAATTCCTCAGCAGGGGGTAGTGTTTGATCGCTCTATTGATTGTCTCCGCTGAAGCAGGTGCCGGTAAAACTGCCATTGGTGCCGGCCTGGGCAAGCGCTTCGAGTCGCAGGGCAAGAGCGTTACTATCGAAGAAAGGACCCTGGGTGCGACCCCGGAAGACGCTCCCAGCAAAGCCGTCTATGATGCTGCCCTTGATGCAAAAGCAAAGGTAATCATCGTAGCTCCTTATGCGGGTAGACCGGCGCTCAAACCGGCCGCGAGCCTCAACGGTTTTCAAGATAATCCGGCAGGACTGGTTATCAATAAAGTGCCGTTGAGCCAGCTCAATCGCGCCCGTGAGGAAGCCGCCGTCTTTTGTGAAAAGGCAGGCATCAAATTTTTAGGGGCGCTCCCGGAAGACCGGGCTGTGGCGGCTCTTACCGCCGGCGAGGTGGCGCAGGGTATCGGAGGCAGCGTACTTAATGCTGCTGAAAAGACGGATGCTCTGATTGAGAATATCATGCTGGGCGCGCTGGTGGTGGATTCCGGGCCGGATTATTTCGGGCGTAAAGAGAACAAGGCGGCGGTCCTCCGCAACGACCGTGCGGACATGCAGCTGGCGGCGCTGGAGACATCGATGAGGTGTCTGGTTCTCAGCGGGAGCAGGACCCCCCCCATCTCTAACGTCATGATAAAGGCAAACCGCAAAGGCGTCCCGGTCATCGCTTCCGAGAAGGGTACCGAAGAAATTATTAATGCTATCGAAGATATGCTGGACAAAGCCAGGTTTCATCCGGCCGGCAAAATCGACCGGGTAGCAGCGTTGATCCAGCAATATCTGAATGTTAAAATAATTGACGAATGGGCGGTCGGTTAATGGAGGACCTGCCTCAATTTAATACGAAAACAGAGGGGCCCCCGCCGGGGGCTTTTCCTTTGGCGGAAAATATATATATATTGATTAAAGATGCCGTATTATTATAAAATTAAATTTGTGCTGGGTGCAGTACGGTACAGCCATCACCTAAAAAGGAGGGCAGGTGGTTGAATGCATTAGGTAGACATTTACTGTTGGAGTTGAAAAACTGCAAAAGTGGTGTCTTGAATGACTTGGGCTTTCTCAGAGAAGCCCTGTTGGCGGCAGCGAAAGAGTCCGGCGCGACCGTCATGGGCGAATCATTCCACTCCTTCAATCCCCAGGGCGTCAGCGGAGTCGTCATTATTGCCGAATCTCACATGTCCATCCATACCTGGCCGGAGTATGACTATGCCGCTGTCGATGTTTTTACCTGCGGGAAATCTGTCCAGCCTGAGAAGGCGGTGGAAGTCATGATAGAAAGACTCGGCGCGAAAAACCACTCAATCATCGAAGTCCAGAGAGGGATTCTGCTTAACTCTCCCGTTTGCAGCAGGTAGCCAGAATTATCGTTTCCCCGGCGCGGTCATGCTTCTTGCCCGCTTTAATTTGGTGTTCCCCATTTATATATCGAAAGGATAAATAAGCATGTCTAACGAACAGGAAAAATGGTTCCAGGATAGAATAAGCCTGAATTTCGCCCAGTTGCATCGCTATGATGAGGTGCTCTATTCGGGACGTACGAAGTACCAGAGCGTCCAGATTTTACACAGCCCGAATTACGGCAAAACCCTCGTGCTGGATAACAAAATCCAGTCGAGCGAAGCGGACGAATTCATCTACCACGAGGGGTTGGTGCACCCGCCCATGCTCGCCCACCCCAAACCGGAGGCGGTCTTTGTCGTCGGCGGCGGCGAAGGCGCTATCCTGCGCGAGGTCTTGAAATACCGCACCGTCAAGAAAGCGGTAATGGTGGATATCGATGAAGAGGTGGTCGCCCTCAGCAAGAAGTACCTGCCGGAGCACGCCGCCGGCGCTTTTGAAGACCCCCGCACGGAAGTCTATCACGAGGACGCCCGCGCCTTTCTGGAGAAAAGCACAAGAAAATACGATGTCATCATCATCGACCTGCCCGACCCGCTGGATGAGGGCCCCGCTTATTTGCTCTATACGCAGGAGTTCTACCGGATGCTGCTGGGCAAACTTACCGCGAACGGCATCATCAGTGTGCAGTCCGGCTCGGCGATGCTTACCGAGCTGCTCAATTTCACCTCGGTCGCCAATACTCTGCGCAGCGCCTTTGCCAGTGTTTGCCCCTACGTCGTCGCGGTGCCCGGCTACGGTGGTCCCTGGGGCCTGACGACTGCCTCGATGAAGCTCAGTCCGGCACAGCTTTCCAAAGAGGAAATTGACCATCGTATCGCGGAACGGGGTATCACCGGGCTGCGCTTTTATGACGGGACTACGCACCAGGGGATTTTCTCGCTGCCCAGGTACCTGCGTGAGGCGATGCAGGCACAGACCCGCGTCATCAAGGACAATGAGCCGCTCTTCTCATTCAAGATAAAGAAGCCGAAGTAAAAAATAGAACTCGTCAGTGTGAGGAGTCATAGCGGCGAAGCAATCTCCTTTGACTTCGTATGGGATTGCTTCGCCTCCCGACTTTATCGGGATGGTCTCGCAATGACAAAAAACTACTTGGATTTCTTCCGGGGCTTCTTGCCTTTAGGCTTCTCGGTAATTTCTTTGGGCATTTCCCCGTGTTCCAGCCGCCCCACCATCTCTTCGTATTCAGGAGCCGGCTTTTCGCCGCCGCCCATCCGCTTGTTCCATTCCGCAAGCGCCTGCGGTTCGTTGTGCAGCATACCCTTCTTAAGCTTACTGTCGCCGAGGATGCCGTCATAGACGTCTTTATAAGATCTGGTCATGGAAAAAGTAGAGAAACGCCGCTCCAGCCCGTTTTTGCCGCATTGGGGGCAGGGCGGCACGGGGCTATCGAACGCGGCGAGGTAGACGGTGAATTTGCGTTTGCAGTTGGGGCACCAGTATTCATACAGGGGCATAAGGACTCCTGCTAGAAGGTCTGTTTAAATTATAAAGGCTTGCTTAACAGGAAATCAATTTAAATTAAGAATTGCATCTACTTAACACACATGCTATATTCTTTTTGCATGAGGATTATTAGACGATGAAACCAGGACAAATTATATCTTATCCAGAAATGTGCATCGCGGAAGGTGTCAATTTACAGCGGGGGATGAACTTCCGATTAAATAACAAATACAGTGTGATTCTTATGAGCTTACGTCCAGGTGCTCCATACGCGGATAGAATTGAAGAATCTGGCAAGATATTAATTTATGAAGGGCATGATATAGCTAAGAATTTTGGTTCTCCTGATCCAAAATCAATGGACCAACCAATGAGAAACCCACTAGGGACATTAACTCAGAACGGTTTGTTCTATGAAGCTGCCCACAAATTCAAGAAAGGTATTGGGCATGCAGAAGTAGTAAAGGTTTACGAGAAGATTCGTCCTGGCATTTGGACTTATAATGGACTATTCAGGTTAATTGATGCATTTCAAGAACAAGGCAGGTCTCGAAAGGTCTTCAAATTTAAGTTAGAATTGATAGAGGACGTTAGTAATCAACTTACCGAACAAGAGGATATAAGCCACGACCGCATCATTCCCGCTTCTGTAAAACTAGAAGTATGGAAGAGGGATAAAGGGCAATGCATCAAGTGCGGGAGCAAAGATAATCTCCACTTTGATCATATAATCCCATACTCAAAGGGTGGTTCCTCTTTAATAGCTGAGAATATTCAATTGCTCTGCGCGCGACACAATTTAGAGAAGAGAGATAAAATAGAATAATTAAGATAACCTAACTTTTCTGCCCGCCAATCAGCTTCTCGCCGTATTCCAGCAGGACCTTCGCCCGTTCCGGCGGCACGCTCTTAGCTTCGAGGTATTTTTGTAATGCCTCAAGGGGCGTTAGTTCCTCGGCGGTAAAGTTGCCCAGCCGCGCCCGAACCTCCCGCTGTACCTCCCGCGCCACGGCGGCATAGTGGGCATCTTTCAGCGCGCTTCTTATCTCATTATCCCGCAGTTGCCCTTCCAGCGAGGCGGGCAGGGTAATGTTCAGCCGTAAGATGGAATCTTTCACGTTGTTGCCCTTTTCGGCAACGGCGCGCAGCACGGCGGCGGTGGGGTCGGCTTCGTCGGCGGCAATTGCAACATTGATAGTCAGGAAACGACGATCGGGCACCGGGTGAAATTCGGCTCTGGTCTGTCGCTGCGCCGGGTCGATCTCCACAATATAAAAACCCTTTTCATCCTTTTCGTCGCCGAAGTCGAGACGGTACAGGCTACCTGCATAGACCACCGGCGGCTTTTCCTTAAGTATCTGATGGCGGTGCAGATGTCCCAGCGCCACGTAATCGAAGGCAGAAAGAGCGACGTTGCTCAGCAGCAGGGTGTGTTCTTGCCCGATGGTCATATTCTTTTCGGTACCCGCCTGCCCCCCGGTGACCCACACGTGCGCGGCGAGGACGGCTGGGAGCGAAGGGTCAAGTTTCGCAGCGTGGCTCGCGACAATGCCGGTGAGAATCTCCTCGGCGCGGCGGTTAAGCTGTTCCAGTGTCAGGTTTTTGGTTTCCTCTTTGCCGATGAGAACGCTCCGCCGCAGCCAGGGCAGAGCGGCAATCTGGACGGTGCCGCTCGCCGTGGGGATTTGATAAATGTCCGGCTTGTTGGCGACATGAATATTCTTGACCGCCAGCGTATCAAAAATTTCGGTAGAGGTGGCGCGGCCCACCGCGTTGTGCAGGTCGTGGTTGCCGGTAAGGAGGAGGGTGGGGATATTCGCCGCGGAGAGCTTATTGATGCGCTTGGCGAACTCCCGCTGGTGGGTCTGGTTGGGCTCGCGGGTCTTGTAGGCGTCTCCGCAGAACAGGACAAGGTCAACGTGTTCCGCGATAGCGTAATCAACCAGGTAGTCCAGCGCGGCAAGGCAGTCTAGGATGCGGGTAGACAGCCCGGTACCCGGGTCGGTGCGCCCGTAGGTCTCAACGCCGAGGTGAAGGTCAGCAAAATGGAGGATTTTCATTTGAGAAGTAACCTATACCCCTGACCCCCTTCCCTTCGGGATTAAGGGAAGGGGAGAATTATTTATTAGAAGAGGGGCTTGCCCCTCTCAGACTCCCCGGTAGTAGCTTCTCCCTTTAAAAAAAGGGAGACAGGAGAGGGATTTTACCCCTGTTTCCAGACCTCGCCGCCCTCGGGAAGGACTAAGATATTCTCGCCGCCGAGCTTCTTGGTCATCGTGTCCCGCAGCACGGCGACCGGCACGCGTATCTGGTTCATGCTGTCGCGGTCGCGGATGGTAACGCGGTTGTCCTCCAGCGACTGAAAATCGACCGTGATGCAGAAGGGGGTGCCCAGTTCGTCCTGCCGGCGGTAGCGCCGCCCGATGCTCTGGGTGTCGTCATACTGCACCGTCCAGCAGGAGCGCAGGTCGGCATGGACTTTCCTGGCGAACTGCACCAGGTTTTCCTTGCGGCTGAGCGGCAGTACCGCGATTTTGATGGGCGCTATATCCGGATGGAAATGGAGGACCACGCGGATTTCGTCTTTATCCGGCTCCTCGTCGTAGGCATCGCACATGAACGCCAGTACGGAGCGGTCGACGCCCGCCGAAGGCTCGATAACGTAGGGAACAATCTGCTCCTTGGTCTCATCATCAAAATAGCTGAGCGATTTGCCGCTCGCCTTCGAATGCTGCGTCAGGTCATAGCTGCCCCGGTCGGCGATGCCTTCCAACTCCGACCAGCCCATCGGGAAAAGATATTCCACGTCGGAGCAGCAAATCGCGTAATGCGCCAGCTCTTTTTTCTCGTGGTCGCGCAGGCGCAAATTTTCCTTTTTAATGCCGTGCCTGACGTACCAGTTGAAGCGCTGCTCGCGCCAGTGCTCGAACCATTCGACATCAGTGCCCGGCTTCACGAAAAACTCCAGCTCCATCTGCTCGAACTCGCGGCTGCGGAAGATGAAGTTGCCGGTGGTAATCTCGTTGCGGAAGGACTTGCCCTGCTGAGCGATGCCGAAAGGCAGGCGCTTGCGGGTGGTGTTCAGCACGTTGGCGAAGTTGACGAACATGCCCTGGGCGGTCTCCGGGCGCAGGTAGGCGATATTGGCGGCGTCCTCGACCGGACCCATGAAGGTCTTGAACATGAGGTTGAACATGCGCGGCTCGGTAAGCTCGCCGCCGCAGGAGGGGCATTTCGGCTCCGTGAGATGGTCGGCGCGCCAGCGCTGGTGGCAACTCTTGCACTCGACGAGGGGGTCGGCGAACTCCTTGACGTGTCCGCTGGCGACCCACACCTGCGGGTGCATCAGGATGCTGGTGTCGATTCCGACGACATCATCGCGCTCCTGCACGACGGCGCGCCACCACGCCTGCTTGACGTTGCGCTTGAGTTCCACGCCGACGGGACCGTAGTCCCAGCAGCTGCCCATTCCGCCATAAATGTCGCTGCTCTGGAAAATGAAGCCGCGCCGCTGGCTTAGCGAAACGAGCTTCTCCAGAGTGACTTTCCCCGGTTGTTCCGCCATTACTTTCGCTCCTTAACTCTCAATTGCCCGAGCGCCTGCATGAAGAACACGCCCAGGCAAATCGCCCCCAGTACCATCACTACCAGCGTGAAAGTCCACAGGGGCATGAGGTGAATCTGATAAAGATTGTAAAGGAAAACATCCAGCATTGCAAAGCTGAGGATAAGCTGGGGCAGAATGAAAATATTACCCATCAGCATCAGCGCACGCTCCGTCATGTAAAGATTGGTCTCTTGGCTGAGGCGGTTGGCGATGCGGGCGACCACTGCCACCACCGCTACCCCCATCAGCACCATGACTAATTGCGGCGTCAGCGTCCAGATGAGGAAAATGCCGCAGTTTACGGTTTTATCCGCGGCGCCGGGCTTGAAATTATATGCCAGTTCCGCCGGCAGCCGCCCGTAAAAAATGACCGCTATCGCCAGCGAAACCAGCAATACAGCTAGCGGCAGTACGATATATTTCCAGCGGAATCGGAGGCTTTGACTAGGCATGTTCTTCCCGGCTGCGGTTCCCGCAGACAGTAAAGGTTAACAATTTTAAGAGATGATGTCAAAACCTATCACTCGAAAAAGTTTTTATCGAGGTCTCCGCTGTTGGAATAGCCCCGGCTCTCCCAGAAGCCTTGATAGTTGACGTCATCGGAAAGCTCGATGCGGGTAATCCACTTTATCCACTTGTAGCCCCACTTGCTCTCGGCGACCAGCGCGAAGGGATAACCGCGCTCCGGCGGCATCGTTATCTCGTTCATCTTGTACGCCATGATGATGTTGTTGTCCAGGAGATACTCAATGGGAAAGGAGGTGGTATAAGTATCATAGGCGTGGAAGATAACGGTCTTTGCTTCCGGCTTGACCCCGGCTTTAGCGAGCAGGTCTTTGACCAGCACGCCCTCCCAGAGAATTCGGACGCTCCACCCTTCCACGCAGTCCAGTATCACCGTTTTTTTATAGTGCTGATAGTTCTCGAGCACATCATCATAGGTAAAAGTGAGCGGATTCTGCACCAGCCCGTCAATGTTGAGCCGGTAGCGGGCAATATCTACCTTCTGGACGCCGCGGATGGAATTTTCACTGAACTGGTAGACCGAAGAAAGGTCTTCTCCTTCGTACTCCCTCACCTCCACCGCTTCCAGCGGCGCCACTCTCGTCGTCAGGGGTGTCGTGAACCGGCTGGCGCCATAGAGAACCGCCGCCACCAACACTACTACCACCGCAACCTGGATAACCGTCTTTTTCATCAGCCCCACCTCCCCTAATCTGGAATTATTTCATCAGGCGGCTTAGCCTGCTTAATGCGTCATTCTGCTCGCTGATGCCGAGCTTCGTCCGGCGGATAGCGCGGGCGAGTAATTCGATACTCTGGTCGTAAGTTTTACGGTCGACCGGGTAAGGGATGCCGTCCTTGCCGCCGTGGGCGAAGGTGTAGCGGGCTGGGTCGCGGTAGCTGGGGGCGACACCGTAGACCAGTTCGGCAATAAGGCTCAGAGCGCGGATGGTCTTTGCCCCGACGCCTTCCAGTCCTAATAAATGTTCAAAATCCTTCGGCTGCCGGTCATAAGTACTTAAGATAATCTTGCTCAGGCTGTCCGGGTGCAGGTCACTTACGGTTATATCGTGCCTTGCCGGCAGGCTCAGCGTTTTAATTTTTTTCAGTTCTAATAACGTCTTCTCCGGTTTCTCCTGCGTGGCGATGCCGGTGATGGTGGTGCGCGCCGGGGCGCTTTCCGCCGCAACGAGATTGAGCGCCGCCCCGATGGTTTCCGCCAGGATACCGGAATGCGGCTCATTGACATAATCGGTAACGGCTTCGCTCAGCCAGTGGTAGCGGCGGGCGTAGCGGTTAGTCTCGTTCATGCCCTGCTGGACGACCGTCCACGAGCCCTTATCCGTGAAGAAAAACGAATGGTGGTAAAGCTGGTAGCCGTCCTGGATAGCAGCGCTGTCCACCTTCGCCGACATGCGGCTGGCGTAGACCAGCGGCTGCGGGTCGAAGGAAAGGCGCTCGCCCCATTCGGTTATTTCTGTGGGAGTCTGCCGCGAGGTCCTGCCCTTGCCGCCGGCGACAAAGAAGCCTAAATCCCGTTCCAATCCCTTGAGTGCTTCCTTGAGAGCGCCGCAGAGCGTGGTGGTGACGCCGCTGCTGTGCCAGTCGAAGCCCAGCACACAGCCGAAAGCCTGGAACCAGTAGGGGTGGGATAAGCGGCGCAGCATTTCCGCGGCGCCGAAATCGCTCACTATGACGATGGTGATTTCGCGGGCGAGCTTGACCATGCGCTGGAAAAGCCAGGGCGGGGCTTTGCCGTAATGAAGGGGTAAGTTGGCGACACCCGTTTTATAAGGTGCTGCCATGTTGGGTCTCCTTTGAACAGAGGGAGGGACTAACCGCCGCAGGTGCTGCAGCTACCGCCGCCGCAACTCGCACAACCTCCGCCGCTGCCAGCGTTGTCTTTCGCCATAGCCTCCGCCATGGCGGTATAATCGCCGATACTTTTGACGAAGTTCGCCCGGAATGCCGACATCTTGCGTTTGGCGGGTTTATGGCAGCGCGGGCAAGGGGCATCTTCCTCAGCCCGGCTCTGTGGGCGCAGTTCTTCAAATTTACACTTGCAATCGGAGCAAATATATTCGTATATTGGCATGAGCTTCCTCCCCAGATGGTCTCTATTTGTATTGTCGCACTTATCCCGCAGGTGGTCAAGTGATTTTAGTCCCACTTCGTATCTCAGCATGCGGCGAGTGATGTGTGTTATAATAGAAGCGCAGAGATTGTTGAGGGAGGTGTTCCCCGTAGCATGATTGAAGAAATTATTCCCAATTTGTACCGCGCGGAAATCCCGCTGCCGAAAAGCCCGCTCAAGTGGCTCAACTCTTATATCGTCAAAGGCGGCGACCGGTTCCTCATCATCGATACCGGCTTCAACCGTGAAGAGTGCCTCAATGAAATGAATGCTACGGTGCAGAAGCTCGGTGTTGACCTTAACAAAACGGATATTTTCGTAACTCACCTGCATGTCGACCATATGGGGCTGACGGGGACGCTCGCCCAGGACAGCTCAAAGGTCTATTTCAACGCGCCGGAAGCAAAGCAGATTAATGCCCAGCGGGAAAACTGGACGGATTACTGGCAGAAACTCATGGATGTTTACGTGGCGAACGGCTTCCCTGCGGATACCGTGCGCAACTCCATGGAAAGCCATCCGGCACACAAGTATGGTCTCAAGCGTAAGGTCGATTTCACCATCGTCAAAGATGGGGACGTCATTGATATCGGCGACTTTCATTTCAAGTGCGTCTCTACCTCGGGGCACTCGCCCGGCCACACCAGCCTGTACGAGCCCAACAAAAAAATACTGGTCGCCGGCGACCATATTCTCTTCGATATTACACCAAACATCGCCTACTGGCTGGAGATGGGAGACTCTCTGGGCGAATACCTTGCCAATCTGGACAAGGTTGATGCTCTCGATGTCAATCTGGTGCTGACCGGGCACCGCCGCCTGGTGCACGACCTGCATGGCAGGGTCCGAGAGTTGAAGGAGCACCATCGCGCCCGCCTTGACGAAGTGCTGGCGGCACTTGACGGTAGAGATCTGAATGCTCTCCAGATAGCTCCGCATATCAAATGGGACATCACCGCCAGGACCTGGGAGGAGTTCCCGCCGCCGCAGAAATGGTTTGCCTTTGGGGAAACCATGGCGCATGTGATATACCTCGAAAAGAGGGGCAAGGTGCGTCGTAACAGTCCCAACGGGAAAGCAGTTTATTCGCTGGCGTAGAAATTTGGCAAGATGTTTAACTGGCAGGTAACCGCGACCACCGTTCACTGCGAGTCTGCTGACGATGAAGTGACCATCATGGTCTACCGCGACGGCTCGGTAAAATGCACGGGTTATCAGAAATATCACAAATCAGCCAAAAATAGCAAAGCGCCGGTAAAGGGAACCGGTTGCACCGGCCCCGATTGTCCTTCCGCAATGCAATATCGCGAAAAGCTACTCGCCGAACAAGCGAAAGCGAAGGGACAGCCGTGACCGCTAGTGCTAGCAGCAGTCCCGTCAAAATCCGCATCGAGAATCTATCTCTTTCCTTCGGTGGCGTCAAAGCCCTCAGCGATGTCAGCCTGGATATCAGGGATAAAGAAATCCTGGCGATTATCGGTCCCAACGGCGCGGGCAAGACCTGCGTGCTGAACTGTATCAACGGTTTCTACAAGCCGCAGCAGGGGGAAATCTATTTTGAAGATAAACGCATCACTCGCATCCGCCCCGACCGCGCAGCCAGGATGGGGCTGGCGCGCACCTTCCAGAACATCGAGCTGTACACCGGCTTGAGCACCCTGGACAACATTATGGCGGCGCGGCATGTCCTGATGAAACAGAATCCCCTCGCCAGCGCCCTGTACTTCGGTCCGGCGCACAAGGAAGAGGTAGCGCACCGCAGGGTCGTCGAGGACATAATCGACTTTCTGGAAATTGAGCCTATCCGCAAGAAAGTAGTCGGCTCGCTGCCCTACGGCATGAGAAAAAGGGTGGAGCTGGGGCGGGCGCTGGCATTGCAGCCTAAAGTCCTTTTACTTGACGAGCCGATGGCAGGGATGAACCTGGAAGAGAAAGAGGACATCGCACGCTTTATCGTGGACATTTTCGAGGGGCAGGGCGAGACCTACCCGGATACGCCGGTGCTGCGCGATGGGGTGAGCTGCATCATCCTCGTCGAGCATGACATGGGCGTGGTGATGGACCTGGCCGACCGCATCGCCGTGCTGGACTTCGGGCGCAAGATTGCCGAAGGCACTCCGGAAGAGGTCAAGAGCAACCCGCAGGTGATTGCCGCCTACCTCGGCGAAGAGAAGAAATAAAGCAGGACTGTTTCCGCTCGTGGTGAGTCTGTCTAACCGAAAGGCTATTGTTCTTACTTCATTAGGTTCAACTGTTTTCGAGCATATTCAAGCTTAAGTTTTTCGCCTTGAGTTAAGTAATTTTCATAAGCCCCGTACAATTTTGCCACCTGTTTATAGTCTCGTTTTTTCCAGGCTCTTTCGACATCTGGAGTAATATATTTCTCTTTTTCCTCAATCATGGTTTTGCATGAGTTTTTCTTCCTAATGGCATCTAATTGAGAAAAGAAATCAGCGTCACCCTCAAGCGCTTTAGTCCCATACTTCATTATTAAATCCGAGACTTTTTTTATATTGTCTGCCATTTCTGTGCATGTTCTTGCTTTAAAATCTATAAAAGTCTCATCACCAGCCATATTCATTATCTCTACTAGGGTATACCCTATTTCTTTGTCGGGATTTTTGGCTTTAAGTCCGATGTACAGTTCTATTTCATAAGATAGACGGTCGTGGTAGATCTTTACGAATATATCTTTTGATTCATACTTTACCAATAACAAATTAGCCCCTAGACAATGAAAACCATATTTATCTACCAGAAACTTGAAGCTATTCTGCACAGCCCTCTGGAAGTTGAGTTTCGTTCGAATCTTGTTTACCTCGGCGTCCATTTCTAGATAGTGTTTCATCGCATCAAATTCTGTCATTTTAACTTTATAATAAAAAATTATACTGTTATTTAAATACTAGTGTAGTGTAACCGTAATATCTTGACAATGAATCTAAGGTCGCCCATTGTAAAGCTGTCTTTGAGACACTACACTAGTATAGTTTATGGCGAGAATTTCCTCTTCTTAATATATTAGACTCACCGTTAGTGGAAAGCGAAGCCATGAAATGACACAGATTCTACGTCCACTTCCGCTCATCCACTATCTTCGGCGCTTTTTCAGGAATTACACCTGCCTTAACGAACTCGATTTTGTCCGGCTTGACCCGGCAGACATCCTGGAACTTCTGGTTTATGCCCTTCGCTAGCTCCTGCATATCCGCCTTGTCGTCCTTGAGCTCAAGCTTGAGGGTCATTTCATCGCGGTGTTCCTGCCGGGTGACCACCAGTTGAAAGCGCGAGACTGTCCCAAAGCCCGCCAGCACCTGTTCCGCCTGCCTGCCCACCACAAACATCCCCCGCACCTTTACCGCATCCCCGGCACGCCCCACAATGCCGCTCAGTCGGTCTGCCGTCCGCCCGCAGGGACATCTTTCGGTCGTATAGGAGGAGAGGTCGCCGGTGCCGAAGCGGATAAGCCCCCACTGCCGATTGTGAATGGGCGTTACCACGATTTCGCCCACCTCGCCGGGGCCAAGCTGCTTGCCCGTCTGCGGGTCGATAATCTCGATGACGTACTCGTCCATGAAATGCAAGCCCGATTTCTGCGGGCATTCGTAGGCGATGGCGCCGCCCGGCTCGGTGACGGCGTAAGCCTGCGACGTATTAATATGATAGTCCTCTTCAAATGTCTTGCGCAGCGAGGTCGGCAGCATCTCGCCGGTGAACCAGGCTTTGGTCAGGGCAAAGTCGGTGCGCGGCTTTAGTCCCAGTTCTTCCGCCCGCTTAATAACGTTCATCAAAAAAGTGGGCGTCCCCACAAAGCCGGTCACTTTGAGGTCTCGCATGGTCTGCACCTGGATTTCCGTGTTGCCGGTGCCCATCGGTATTGCCGTGGCACCGCAATCGCGGATGGCTTCATGAAAGAGGATGCCCGCCGGCGAGAGGTGATAGGTAAAGGTGTTCATCACCACGTCGCCCTTGCGGAAACCGGCCGCCCAGAATGCCCTGGCAAACCACCGTATATCGGCGTGCTGGATAGGCTCGTAAAGCGGCCCCGGGGAGATGAAGACACGGTCGACTTCTTCCGGCGCGACGCAGAGCAAGCCGCCGTAGGGCGGGTGCTTCTTCTGCAACTCAATCAGGTCGTTCTTGCGGGTGACGGGCAGCTTTTCCAGGTCTTTGACGGTGCGCACCTGCTCCGGCTTGACGCCGGCTTTATCGAAGATTTCTCTCGCGGTCGGCGCGTAGCGATAGGCGTGACTGACGGTCTCCGCCAGCTTCTCGTTCCGATACTTCTCGCGCGCCTCTGATGTCATGGTCTCCAGTTCGTCGTAATAGTCCTTCTTTACAGCCATCGCTTGCGCCTTTTATAATGTTTCACTTCCCGGTAGCTTTTCTTCGCCCCGACGGCGGACAGTCCGATGTAAAACTCCTTCACGTCCTCGTTGTTGCGCAGGAAATCGGCGGTGCCGTCCAGCACGACGCGGCCGTTTTCCATAACATAGCCGTAGTTGGCAATACTTAATGCAATACGCACGTTCTGTTCCACCAGCAGTACCGAGGTCTTCTGCTCGGTGTTGAACCGCTTGATGATATTGTAGATTTCCTCCACCAGCAGAGGCGCCAGCCCCAGCGACGGCTCATCGAGCATCATCAATTTGGGGGTCGCCATCATGGCGCGCCCGATGACCAGCATCTGCTGTTCGCCGCCCGAGAGGTAACCGGCGGTATTATGCCGCAGGTCTTTGAGGCGTGGGAAATAATGATAGACCATCTCAAGGTCGCTCTTGACGGCGCGCCGGTCGCGGCGGGTGAATGCTCCCACCATCAGGTTCTCCTCGGCGGTCAGGTGCCCGAAGACGCGCCGGCCTTCCAGCGCCTGGAGGATGCCCAGCCGCCCGATTTCCTCGGCGCCTTTCTTATCGATTCGCTCGCCGTTCCACTCAATGCTGCCGTCGGTGACCTCGCCTTCTTCCACGCGCAGCAGCCCGGAGATAGCTTTGAGTGTGGTGCTCTTCCCTGCGCCGTTGGCACCCAGCAACGCAACAATAGCGCCCTCCGGCACGTTGAGGGAGACGCCGTGCAGCACGCGGATAACATTGAGATAGGTGACCTCAATGTTGTTCAGCTTAAGCATTTAATCTTCCTTCCGGCCATAACGCTTCTTGCATTATACTGCATGAGAGAAACCGACTAAACATTCACCGTGTCATTGCGAGGGCGTCATGCCGCCCGAAGCAATACCGTACGCTTGAGAGATTGCTGCGCTTCGCTCGCAATGACACAAATACTATCTATTAATTACCGAACCAGCTATATTCCTCGTATTTGACCACCGGGGCATCCACCCAGTTGCTTACCGGCACTATCTGCCCGCTTTTTACCTGGAGAACGCGCACCGACTTGGCGAGGCGGTTGTCCCCCTCGACATACTTCGCAGGGCCATGCAGGCCGGCGGCATCATAGTTCAGCTTCTGGATGCCGTTCTTCTCGATGGCGCGCCAGGATTCCACGTTGCCCTTGGCGAGCACATCGTAGCTGGTTGTTTCCAATGTTGTCTTGAGAATCTCGGCGACAGTCAGGGCTGCCGACCAGCATGAGAGGTAGTCCAGGTTGCCGACATCCGCGGGGTGCAGCTTCTGGGCGTACTCCACTATTTTCGCCATGCCGGGCACATTATCGCCCCAGCTTACCGTGGGGAACACGCCATAAACGCCTTCCGCTACATCGGCGCCGGCAAGGTCAACGAGCGCCTTGGTCAGCCCGGCATGTCCCGAACCGATGGTCATCGCGGGGAACATCCCCAGCTCGCGGGCGTTTTTGACGATGAGGGCGGTGGGTTTGGGGGTGCTGGAAATATAAAGCACATCCGCCTTGGCGGCTTTAATGCGGTTCAGACTATCGGTTTCCGAGATAGAGGTGGCTGTGTGTTCTTCGATTGCCACGATTTCAATGCCCATCTTGTCCGCCAGCGCCTTGGCGGCGTCGCGGGCGCCGTAGCCGGTGGAGTTGTTGAGCAGGTGCAGCGCCATCCGGGGTTTGCCGCTACCTTTCCAGATGTTCTTCAAATAATAATCGGCAAAGGCGCTCCAGTCGTCGCCGTAGTCCGGCAATTGCCCGTAGATGTGCTGGGGCGGGCGGTAAATGTTTGGTGCGGTATAGGTTGCCATACCGGGAAACTCGGCGCGGTTAGCCAGTTCCATGACCCAGGTCATTTCCGCCGAAGCATGGGTGGTGAACATGAGGGCGCCTTCTGCCATATACTCTTTGACGATGGTGGCAGCTTTGCTGGCATCGTAGCCGCTGTCTCTCCAGAGTAGTTTGATGGGAATGCCGTTGACTCCGCCCAGTTCGTTATTGATGTACTCGATGGCATCGCGGACGCCATCGCCGCCCGGCGCGCCCTTTTCCGCAGCAGCACCCGTCGAGGGGGTCATCATGCCTACTTTGAGGAATTTTTCCGCGGCGGGCTTGCCGCAGGCGGAAAGCGGCAGGGTGCCCAGCAGCAGCGCCAGGCAGAGGAACAGGGATACTAATATTAATGTCTTTTTCACAGTTCTCCTCTAATATTTTTCAAGTAGTTATCGTTGAAAATACTGACACCTACATAACTTTGTTCCTCCTCATGGAACTAATAGGAAAAAGGCCAGAGGTGGTAAGCCGACTTGAACAGATTCCAGCGGTGCGCCATGCCCCGGGGTTCGATGATAAGGAACAGGATAATGGCTAACCCGAAAATCATGGGGCCAATGCCGGTGGCAAACCCGGAAGGCAGAAAGGTCATGGTTTCTTCCAAAAATGGGACAATCTGTGTTGCCAGTACCTGCTGGAGCAGGCGGATGAAGACGACGCCCAGGATGGGACCCAGCGTGGTACCCAGACCGCCGATAATAATCATACCCACGTACAGAATGGACTCCGTGAGGCTGAACTGTTCGGTCTGCATGTAGCCGATCCAGTGGGCAAGGAGCGCCCCGGCGATGCCCGCCAGAAAACAGCCGATGAAGAAGGCGAGCAGCTTATAGTAGAGCAGGTTGATGCCCATTACCTCGGCGGCGAGGTCATTGTCCCGCACGGCGATGAACGCCCGGCCTACCCGTGTCCGCGCCAGGTTCTTGGCGCAGAAGGTGCACAGCGCAGCTATGGTCATAATCAAATAGAACTGGCTGGACTCGCTGCGGAACACCAGTCCGCCGATAGAAGCATAGGGCACTTTTATACCGACAAATCCGCCGGTCAGGCTCCAGTGGTTGATGACCCAGATGATGATAATCTGCGCCGCGATGGTCGTGATGGCAAGGTAGAACCCCTTGACGCGGATGGAAGGCAGCCCGAAGATAAGCCCCACCAGCCCCGCCATCAGTCCCGCGCCGAGAAGCCCAACCAGGAAAGGTAATTCGAAGCGCCCGGTAAGTACGGCGGTAGTGTAGGCGCCCACGGCAATGAAGCCGGCATGCCCGATGGAAAGCTGCCCGCAGTAGCCCATGAGCAGGTTCAAGCCCAGGGCGGCAATCAGCGTAATGCCGATGAGGTTGACCACCCCCAGCCAGTAGTTGCCCAGGTAGTACGGCGCGGTGAACAGCAAAACGAGAAAAACAATAAACAGGACCTGGTGCGTCCTGGTACGCATAATCGCCATGTCATCGGCGTAGGTGTAGTTACGTGTGCCACAGGGTAGACTCATTTATATCCTCTCGATGCGCTGTTCACCGAACAGCCCGTAAGGTTTAATGACCATGACGATAATAATCATGATGAAGGGGATGATGTCCTTGACCCCCGCCCATAAAACCGGCGTCAGGTAACCGCCCCCCACGCTCTCCGCCAGCCCGATGATGGGTCCCGCCAGCATGGCGCCCCCGAACGAATCGAGCCCGCCTAAAATCACCACGGAAAAGGCTTTCAATCCGGTCTCGACCAGCCCGTAGGTAATTCCGCCGATGCTGGAAATAAGGATGCCGCTGATGGCGGCGACCACGCAGGCGAACATCCAAGAGCGGGAAAAGACGACCGTGACCGGGATTCCGCAGGCTTGCACCGCCTTCTGGTCATCAGCGGTGGCGCGCATGGCGATACCCATGCGGTGATAGCGGAAGAACAAAGTCAGGACGATAAAGACGACCAGCGAGATGCCGACGACCCAGAGGTATTCTTGCGAGACAACCGCCGGGCCGATATGGACGACTGACTGGGGGAAGATGCGGGGCAGCGCCGCCACGCTCCATGGCCAGACAAAGTGCACGATACCCTCGATGAAGTAGCCCAGCCCCAGCGTCACCGTGATGAGCGCCAGGATGGGTTGCGCGATGAGGGGGCGCAGAGTGAAGCGCTCGATGACCCAGCCCAGCCCCAGGGCGAAGAGGATGACCAGCGGCAGAGCTATCCAGAGAGGAAAGCCCGCCTGTGTCAGCATGCCGTAGGTGAACCATGAAGAAAGCAGCACAATCTGCCCCAGCGCCAGGTTCGCCACGCTGCTCGATTTCCACACCAGCACAAAGCCGAGGGCAATCAGGGAATAGACCATGCCCACCGCCAGACCGGTAATCACATATTGTAAAAACTCTGCCATTTTGTCAATCCTTCGTATCAGTGTCATTGCGAGGAGGGTAGTGAAGAAGCAACCCCAATCTTTTAGAGATTGCTTCGCTTCGCTCGCAATGACAGTTTCTTTTAATCCTTCTCGACGCTCCTTACTTTAATCACGGTGCTGACCACGCCCTGACGTCCGTCGCGGTAGGTTACCGGGGCTTCTACAGCGACCTCGCCGCTCTCTCCATAGAGCGCTTCAATGAGGGTATGGTATCTCTTTTCCATGAATTCCCGCCGCAATTTACGCGTGCGGGTCAGTTCGGCTTCATCCGGGTCGAACTCTTTGTGCAGCAGGACGAATTTCCGCACTCGCGAACCCTCCGGCAAGTAGCTGTTCACCCGGTTCAGGTCCTGCCGCACCAGGTCGGCGACCTCGGTTTTCTGGGAGAGGTCGACGAAGGTGGTGTAGGGGATGTGGTGACGCTCCGCCCACTTGCCGACCATTGTGAAATCGATGTTCAGGATGGCGGAAACGAAATCCTTGTCCTTGCCGCCGATGACCATCGCATCTTTGATATAAGGGCTGAAGCGCAGCCTGCCCTCAATGTACTGCGGGGCATACTTGATACCGGACTTGAGTTCGCCCATGTGCTCCATGCGGTCCATGAAAATGATATGCCCGTCCTCGTTGATATGAACGGCATCGCCGGTGTGGCACCAGCCGTCTTTGAGGGTCGCCGCCGTTTTGCCGGGGTCCTCGTAGTACCCGCTGAACATGGCGCCGCTGCGTACCAGCAATTCGCCTCCATCGGTGATTCTCACCTCGGTGCCCAGCGCCGGTCGCCCCAGGCTCTCGAAGCGTATTTCCCCTTTGCTGTGTGAGGAGATGAAGCCGGCTTCGGTGCTGGCGTAGCTCTGCCGCAGCTCGACGCCGATGGCATGAATGAGGCGGAAGGTGTCCAGGCTGAGTACCGAGCTGCCGGTCACGGCGAAGCGCACCTTGCTGAGTCCAAGCCGGTCACGCAGGGCGCGGAACAATCCCCAGTAAGCGATGCCATGCAGCAGCTTCCAGTTCCAGCCGGGTTCCTGTCCACTGAATTTAATATCGGCAATCTTGTGCCCGACGGGCATAAAAAGTTTATAGGCGAAGCGTTTCAAAGGATGGGCATCGATCATCTTGACCTGGATTTCCCGCACCAGGCTCTCCCACTGCCGCGGCCCGTAGATGGCGAAGTTCGGTCCCACTTCCCGCGTATCTTCGGCGACGGTCTCCGGTTCTTCCGGGAAATTCAGCCGCGCTCCGGTGAGCAGATGGGGAACCGTCGCGAAGAAACTATCGCCCACCCAGGCCGCCGGAAAATTGGAAATCAGGTCGTCATGTTCGCTCAGCGGGAAGCGGCTGATAAAGCCCCGGGCGGTATTGAGCAGCGCCCGGTGGGTGAGGAGGGCGCCTTTGGGCAGTCCGGTGGTGCCCGAGGTGAAATAGATAAAAGCGGTATCATCACCCCGCCCTTTCGCTACGTTCTGCTCGAACAGGTCAGGATGGGTTGTTTCATAATCCGCGCCTAATTTGAGGACTTCGGAATAACTTATGAGAACAGGGTCGTCGTAGTCGCGGAGACCCTTGAGGTCCCAGTAAATCACTTTTTTCAGCGAGGGAAGCTGACTCTTGATTTCGAGGAATTTATCGGTCTGCTCCTGGTCGTTGACGATGGCGAATCTAGCGCGTGATTTTTCCGCGATGTATTTCACCTCGGAAGGGATAGAGTCCACGAAAATACCGGTCGCAATGCCCCCTGCCGCCTGGGTGGCGAACTCGCCCCAGAACCACTGCGGCTCATTATCCCCGATGATGCAGACAACGTCCTGCGGCTGCAGCCCCAGGCTAATCAGCCCCAGCGATAGATGTTTCACCTTCTGGTAATAGTCCGCCCAGCTGTACCGCTGCCAGATGCCGAACTGCTTCATGCACATAGCGGTACCATCCCGCCACCGCTCGTAGTTGTGCCGGATAAGCTGCGGGATAGTCTGCACGCCATCCAGCGTCAGTGTCTCGGAGTCCTTTTTTTGTTTTAGTCCAGTCTGTGCGGCCATTTTCCCCATAAAAATACCTCCCGCTTGGGGAGGTATTCTAAAATGCCATTTTGGAATAATTTAACTTAACGCGCGGCTATACCCCCAAGCGCACCCCAGTGCGCCCGGTAAAGATGAAGCCAAATCTCTCTAATTTTCTGAGACTCACCATGATGTGACTAATATAACATAAGATTGATAAAGAGTCAAACCTCCGCTCGTTTGACACATGCCGCGGCGCATTTTATACTTGGCTTATTCCGGGATTTCGGGAGGAAGAAGGCACCATGAAAACGGATTCCAATCCACTGGGTAGGGGTTATGTCCAAATCTACACCGGGAATGGCAAAGGTAAGACGACCGCTGCGCTGGGATTGGCGTTCCGGGCGATGGGCTGCGGGCTCAAGACCTACATCGGGCAGTTTCTGAAAGGCCGGCATTACAGTGAACTTGATGCTGCCATGCGGGTATCGGATTATATTACCATAGAGCAATTCGGCAAGCCCTGTTTTGTCCACGTCAAACCGTCGCCCGACCGGGAAGATATTGAGATGGCGAAGAATGCACTGGCGAAAACGCGGGCGGCGATGCTGTCCGGCGAGTACAATATCGTCATCTTCGATGAAATCCTGACCGGTTACCTCTTCCACCTGGTAACCATCGAGGAAATGCTGCAGGTTATCCGTGATAAGCCGGAAGGCGTGGAAATAGTTTTTACCGGGCGCGGGGCTCCCCCGGAGATTATCGCCGCCGCCGATCTCGTGAGCGAGGTCAAGGACATCAAGCACTACTATGAGGAAGGCGTCCCGGCGCGGGAGGGCATCGAGTGCTGAGGAACCCGTTCCATTTCCAGAGACCACGGTTCAAGAAAAAGAAGCGGAATTCCGGGCGCGGCAAGGAAATACCAAGCACGGCTTTTAACCGAGTTAAAAAATACTTTAAAAATGAGCACCGGGGCTATTATGCCGTTGACGAAGAACAGAAAACGGTTCGCATGAAGCTGCAGGGTGACCGGGTTTACGAACTGGTGTGCGGCATCGTGGATATGGAAACAGTAAAAATGACAGTCACCCGGATAATTACCATCCCCGAGGCGAAAATGACCGCCGCCTGTGTCCTGGCGAATATCATTAATCTGCATTCTATCGCAACGTTCGCCATTAAACCCGTGCCAACGGGCGGAGAAAACCGGGCGGAGCCGGGAGAGCAGGCCAGAGTTGAAATTACTGCAGGCGGCAGCGATGCGGGCGGCATCAGAATTTTCAAAGGTGGCGGGAGCGTCAGGGGGGTGCAGGGGGAACTGATGGTTACCGTCGATATCCTGGGTAAATGCACCGGTATCACCGCGAAGGCGCTGCGTGCCGCCTATCTGCATGCTTTCCGCGAGGCAACAAATTACTATCCGGCTTTCGAGCAGGTGGTCTGCAGCGATGTTATTCCGGAAGATGCCTTCTGCGGCGTGAAGGAAAGCAGCCTGTTGAATGTTGAAGAGGCAAAGGTGCCCTATTCCCGGGTTAAGCCGGCTTCACCTGATTAGTAACGCCGACCTTGATTCTGCCCTTGGGCGCGGCAGCGAACTCGCCGATAATAGCTGCCTCCGAAATATCGGCGCGGTGCATCTTTTTCAATAGTGCCGCCGCCTCTGCCGGCGGAACCGCCATCAGCAAGCCTCCCGAGGTCTGCGGGTCGTAGAGGATATCTGCCAGGTATTCCGGGACTCCTGCATCTATTTCCACCATGTGCTGGCGGAACTCGCGGTTGCGGTGCAGTCCCCCGGGGAGCAAGCCCATGCCGATAAATTCACGGATTTCCGGGAAAACCGGCACGGCGGCGGCATCTATCACCATGCCGACTTCCGTACCCTCCACCATCTCGGCGCAATGCCCCAGCAGTCCGAAGCCGGTGACATCGGTACAGGCATGGACGCCCGCCTCCAGCATCAGCTCGGCGGCCTTGCGGTTGAGGGTCGACATGGAGCGGACGATGCGCTGAACGGCGGCTTCACCGGCTGCCCCGCCCTTGAGCGCGGTACTGATAATGCCGGTGCCCAGCGGCTTGGTCAGGATAAGCTTATCGCCGGCTTGCGCGCCGTTGTTACGGATGACCTTCTGCGGATGAATCAGCCCGGTCACGGAGAGCCCGTACTTCAGTTCGGGGTCGGAGACGGTATGCCCGCCTACCAGCACCACCCCGGCTTCGCGCATCTTGTCCAGCCCCCCGGCGAGGACGCGGTTAAGAATGCTCAGGTCCATATTTTCAGGGAAGCAGACGACGTTCATCGCCGTCAAAGGCTTGCCGCCTTTGGCGTAGACATCGCTCAGCGAGTTGACCGCCGCAATCTGCCCGAAAGTGAAGGGGTCATCCACGATGGGCGTGAAAAAGTCCACCGTCTGGATGATGGCCATCTCATCGGTCAGCTTATAGACGCCGGCGTCCTCGCTCCGCTCCAGTCCCATAATCAGGTTGGGGTCGGAGATGAAGGGCAGGCCGGCTAACGCTTTGTTGAGGTCACCCGGACCCATCTTGCAGGCTCAACCGGCGCCGCGTACGGTCTGGGTGAGGCGTATCTGGTCGCTCACGTGGACTCCTCCTGCTTAGCTGCTGACGATTTATCTGGTTAAAATACCCTATCCCCTTGTGTCCCCTTCCATTCGAGGGGAAGGGGAGATATTGGAAAGGAGGGGGCTTCGCTCCCTCCTTATATTTACTTTCCCCCTCGCTTTACAGGAGAGGGGCACAGGGGGTGAGGTCAACTCTTGATAGCTTGCCACGAAAGCGGTGAATAGTCAAGACTTAAAAGACCAGTTCCGAGTGGAAGCCTATGGAAAGCGAGCCCGGGCCGGCGCCATATGCCATTACCGGGCTGAACTCGCTGATAATCATGCTGAGGCATTTGAACCGGGACTGCAAGAGCGCGGCGAGTTCCGCGGCAGACTGCGGAGCATCGGCGTGCATAATCATGAAATGGAGAGCGTCTGTAGCGGCTTCTTCTTTGATCATATCCACCATCTTGGTGAAGCCGCTCGTCAGAGTGCGGACGATGCCGGCGGGATGTAGCTCACCGTCAATCCGGATGCGGCTGAGGGGCTTGATGCCGAATGCGCCGCCCAGCAGGGAGGCGAACCGGGGCACCCTTCCGGTACGGTAAACATAACGCAGGGTATCTAGTAGAACAACATTGCCGGTCTTTTGCCGCGTCTGCTCGGCGATTTCGGTGACTCGTTCAAGGTTTCTCCCCTGTGCCGCCGCGCGGGCGGCGGCGAGGACGATGAGACCCTGCCCGCTGGCGGCGTTACGGGAATCGAGAATCCTTATGGTGGTGTCCGGTGATTCCTGCTTGAAGATATCGGCGGCAACGGCAGCGCTGCGCGAAACGCTGCTTAATGCCAGCGAGATGGTAATGAAGAGAATATCCGACGATTTCTGGCTGAGTTCCCGGTAGACGTTCAGCAGGTAGTCCGGGGAAATCGCCGCGGTGTTGAATTTATCCGGTGCCTGGCGCAATAGTTGATAAGCCTGCGCAGTATCGAGAGTAACGCCCTCGATGTACTGATGCTCATCGAAGATGATGTACGCCGTCGGCACCACCCTGATGCCCAGCTGTTCCGCCAGTTCCCGCGGAATGCCCGCGATGGTATCGGTCATGATGGTTAGCCTGGTCACATCTCTCCCGCTGTTTGCAGAATAGGGGGCACGCTAAAAGTGCCCTCGCCTCTATTATTCAGGGTGAGTAACGCTAACCTTATCTTTTCAAATCTTCCACCCGTGGCTTAAACACCCACCACACAGCCCGGCGCCCGCACCATGAGTACCGGTACGCATGCCGAGCGGAGGAGTTTATCCGCCACGCTGCCCCAGACCCACTTGCTGACGCCTGAGCGTCCGTGGGTGGCAATCACAATGAGGTCCGCCCCGATTTTATTGGCGTACGGGGCGATGGTATCGGCAGCCCTTCCCGTGAGAATCTCGGCTTTAGCGTTAAGGCCCTGTTTTTTGAGCTGGCTCACCACCTGCTCCAGGTATTTCTTCGCAGCCGCTTTGCTTTCCGCATCGATACGTTTAATATCAGCTTCGGGGAAAATGTATTCCCCGGTGGAGATGTTGCGGAAAGGCTCTACGGCACGCACCAGCGTTACATCGGGGACGGCGCAGCCTTTGGCGATGCTCTGCACGTGGGGCAGCACGCATTCGGCAAGCTCGGAGCCATCCAGTGGGACCAGTATATTGTGATACATATTGCCTCCTATAATTTACGTTTTTTATTAAATATCGCAGATTGTTCGCCAAAATGTTGCCGTTCAGGCGCTTCAACTTACAGAATAGTAACATCGCTAAAACTTGTCAATACCCCCCGGGCTTGATTGAAACAGCTTCAAGAGTTATCATTAGGGTTAAATCCCATCCGGGGGGAGGAACCGGCATGAAGATACTGGGCATTATGGGCAGTCCGCGCATCGGCGGCAATACCGATCTGCTGCTGGAAGAGGCGCTGCAGGGCGCCCGCAGCGGGGGAGCGGAAGTAGAAAAAGTTATCGTGGATAAGCTAAAAATCGCGCCCTGCCGGGAGTGTTATGGCTGCCTGCGGGACGGCAACTGTGTCATCCGCGATGACATGGATGAAATCTATCCGAAGCTGCTCAATTGCGAAGGCATCATCATCGCCTCGCCGATATTTTTTTACAGCATCAGCGCCCAGCTTAAAGCTCTTATTGACCGTTCCCAGTCGCTCTGGGCGCGAAAATACATTCTCAAGCAGAAACCCGTCATCTCACCCAAAAAGGGCGCGTTTATCGCCGTGGGCGCCACGAAGGGCGATAATTTGTTTGCCGGCGCAGTGCTGACCGTGAAATACTTTTTCAAGACGATTGACGCGGATTACACGGCGGAACTGCTCATCCGCGGCATCGACCAGAAAGACGAGATAAAACAGCACCCCGCGGCTCTCGCCGAAGCCTTCGCGCTGGGCAAGAAGCTGGCGGAATAAAGGTCTTGACAAACTATTTTACTTAATGTTAAATTGTCTCATACTGTAAAGGCTGGGAACAAGAATAGTACGCTTCCAGTAGGGCAAAGAGAGCCGGGCAAGGTGTGAGCCGGTGCCGGTGCAGAAGCGGAATGGGCTTGGGAGCCTCAGTCCGAACCGGGGTAACTAACCCCAGTAGGACTTGACGGAAGGGCACCGTTAGCACAGCCCGGGGTATCGCTCAAAAAGGCTGTACCCGTTATGAGATAGCTGTTTGCTCCTCCGTGAGCCGGCTAAGAAGGGTGGCACCGCAGAAGCAAGCCTCCTGCCCCTTCGTGGGTGGGAGGCTTTATTGTTTGCTAAAAGGGGGTTAATTAAATATGACAACGATGAGCTGGCACTGGCCTCGCTGAGGCCGATATATGATAGTAAGAAATACCCGCACCTTTAAAAGAGATACTAATGAAAAAAGGAGTAGATAATGAAGAAGACCGATAAAGCAATGTTTTTCCTCGAACAGAAGGACATGCCCACCAAGTGGTATAACGTGCTGCCGGACCTCCCCAAGCCGCTGCCTACCGTCCTGCACCCGGCGACTGGTAAGCCGGTCACGCCGGACGACCTGAAGAAGCTGTTCCCGATGGCGCTCATCATGCAGGAGTTCAGCCCGGAGCGCTATATCGAAATCCCCGAAGAAGTGCAGACGGCATACCGGCTCTGGAGGCCGACGACCCTGCACCGCGCTTTCCACCTGGAGAAGGCGCTGGATACCCCGGCGAAAATTTATTACAAGTACGAGGGCACCAGCCCCGCTGGTAGCCATAAACCCAACACCGCCGTAGCACAAGCTTACTATAACAAGCTGGAAGGCATCAAACGTATCTCTACCGAAACCGGTGCCGGGCAGTGGGGCAGTTCGCTGGCTTTTGCCGGCGCCCTGTTCGGCATTGAAATTAAAGTCTATATGGTCAGTGTCAGCTACCGGCAGAAGCCCTACCGCCGCAGTATGATGGAAGCCTGGGGCGCCAAGTGCGTCCCTAGCCCGAGCCCCGATACTAAAGTGGGCCGCGACATGCTGGCGAAAGACCCCAACTATTCCGGTAGCCTGGGCTTTGCCATCAGCGAGGCGGTGGAAGACGCCGCTTCCCGTGAGGATACCCACTATTCTTTGGGCAGCGTGCTCAATCATGTCCTGATGCACCAGACTATCATCGGCGAGGAAGCCCGTCTCCAGATGGAGATGGCGGGCTGCTATCCGGACATCATCGTCGGATGCGTGGGCGGCGGCTCTAACTTTGCCGGGATGTTCCTGCCCTTCATCCGTGACAAATTCAGCGGCAAGAAGAAGGACCTGCGTATCATCGCAGTCGAGCCGGAAAGCTGCCCCAGCCTGACCAAGGGCGCCTTCGCCTATGACTTCGGCGATGTCGCCGGGCTTACCCCCCTGCTCAAGATGTACACCCTGGGTCATGACTTTACCCCGCCCCCCGTCCACGCCGGCGGCTTGCGTTATCACGGCATGGCACCAATAATCAGTCACCTTCATAATCTGGGACTGGTGGAAGCCAGAGCGGTGCCGCAGATTGCCACCTTCCAAGCCGGCATCCAGTTCGCCCGCACCGAAGGCATCCTCAGTGCCCCGGAGACGATGCATGCCATCCGCGTCACCATTGACGAAGCGCTCAAGTGCCGCGAGTCTGGTGAAGCCAAGACCATCCTGCTGGCGCACAGCGGGCACGGACATGTCGATATGGCGGCTTACGATGCCTATTTCTCCGGCAAGCTGGAAGACTATGCCTACCCCGAGGAGAAAGTGAAGGAAGCCCTCACCCGCCTGCCTAAAGTGGCTGTCTAAAATCCGCGAGAGTAGAAAAGGGGAGAGTTCTAAGAGGGGGCGAAAGCCCCCTCTTTCTTAATCCCACTACAGAATTTGCCAGGTTTATTTCAGCCGGATTAGAGATTACAGAGTGTTTATTTGAACCGTCATCAATCGTTAAAGTATAATAAATAGGTTGGATTTTATCGTTCCCAATATAAACAGATGTAGGAGGGACTAATGGTAACCAAGAACAAAGACGATGTCGTCATCGTCAGCGCGTTGCGGACGCCGTTCGGCAAGTACGGCGGCTCTCTGAGAGATGTCGACTACTATGATCTGGGCGCTATCCCGATGCGGGAAGTCGTCAAGCGAGTGAAGGTTGACCCGGGCATAGTCGGGCATATCTTCTGGGGCGTCGGCGACACCTCGGAATGTAAAGACCCCTTCACTCCCTGCGCCGCCCGGCAGACGCTGCTCAAGGCAGGCTATCCGCCTACCGTTCCCTCTATCTCCTTCGATATGGCGTGTGTCTCCGCGATGCATGCCATCAAGCTGGCGGTAATGCACATTAAGGCCGGCGAGATAGATGCTGCTGTTTGCGGCGGATGTACCTCCTTCGGGCAGGAGCCCTTCATCCTGAGGGGCGTCCGCTTCGGAGATACCAAGTTTGCCCAGACGCTGGAAGACCCTGTTTTCCCGATGACCACCAAGGACTTCCCGCCGGTCTCGGTAGAGTCCGACCTGGTGGCGACCGAATACGGTATCAGCCGTGAAGAGATGGACGAATGGGCGCTGCGCAGCCACATGAACTACGGCGCCGCCTGGAACGCCGGCAAATTCAAAGACGAAATCTTTCCCGTTTCTATCCCGCAGGGCAAGGGCGAGCCTAAAATCCTGAATATCGACGAACAGTACCGTGCCGACTCCTCTATTGAGAAACTGTCCAAGCTCAAGCCCATCTATGGCAGCAAAGCCATCACCGCGGGCAACGCCCCCGGCATGAACGACGGCGCGACCGCCATCCTCCTGATGCGGAGAAGCAAGGCGGAAGAGCTCAAGCTGGAAGTTCTCGCTACCGTGGTGGGTTGCAAGCACATCGCCATCCGCACCTCCCGTATGCCGGAAGGTCCCGGCTTTGCCATGCAGAAACTCTTGAAGGAATGTAACCTGACCCTGAACGATATCTCCTGCATGGAAATCAATGAAGCCTTTGCGGCAGTGCCGCTGGTCTCGATGCGCATCCTCGCCGAGAACGACAAGACGAAGTACAAGAGCATCTACGACCGCATGAACCTCAACGGCAGCGCCATTGCCATCGGACATCCCAACACTGCCTCCGGCGCGCGTGTGGTCATGAACCTGATGTACGAGCTGCGGCGGCGCGGCGGCGGCTATGCTATGGGCGGCATCTGCGGCGGCTTGTCCCAGGCTAATACCACCATCATCAGAGTGGATTAGCAAGTATCTTCAAGTCAGTAACGGGGGGGGGGCATTATATGCCCCCCTATGTTTATCCCCTTTTCCCAGCCCCTATCGGAACCAGCATAGCGCGTTGTCAAAGGGATGGCATAATGATATAATTTTGCTGATGACTTAGAGTCAGTCTCAGCTACTGCCCATGTGGCGTTGAACATTCTCAGCGCCGTGGTGCCGCTCTTCAGGAATACTCATCGACATACTGGGTACAAACATGGAATAAGTATGACTGTGCGCATATCGAAGCTGACAAGGAGAAAAAATGGCTGGAGAATATCAACGAGCTTACGACGAATCGATTAATAATCCCGAGAAGTTCTGGGGCGAAGCCGCCCATCAAGTAGCATGGTACAAGAAGTACGGCAAGGTCTTCGATGATTCCGAAAAACCTTTCTACCGCTGGTTTACCGGCGGCGAGCTCAATACCTGCTATAATGCTGTGGATTATCACGTCAAAAACGGCAGAGGCAATCAGGTTGCCTATATCTATGACAGCCCGGTAACGGATACGGTGCGCAAAATCACCTACGCCCAGCTTCTGGATCTGGTCTCTCGTT
The DNA here is from genome assembly GCA_028712355.1 of Dehalococcoidales bacterium. GTDB lineage: Bacteria > Chloroflexota > Dehalococcoidia > Dehalococcoidales > RBG-16-60-22 > JAQTQH01. The sequence continues at coordinate 70,202 of JAQTQH010000001.1, read as the reverse complement.
TTGCCGGCGTACTTAAGGCAAACGGCGTCAACAAGGGCGACCGGGTGATTATCTATATGCCGATGGTGCCGGAAGCGGCGGTCGCCATGCTCGCCTGTGCCCGCATCGGCGCGATTCACTCTGTGGTCTTCGGGGGGTTTGCCCCGCACGAACTTGCCATCCGTATTGACGATGCCGCGCCGAAAGTCATCCTCTCGGCGTCCTGCGGTATCGAAACGAAGCGGGTCATCGAGTATAAACCGTTACTCGACCGGGCGATTGACGAAGCCAAGCACAAGCCGGAGAAATGCATCATTCTTCAGCGTCCGCAGGCGAACGCCAACTTAATCCCGGGGCGTGATTTTGATTGGGCAGAGCTGATGAAAGCAGCGAAGCCCGCCGATTGTGAAGTGATGAAAGCCACCGACCCGCTCTATATTCTGTATACTTCCGGCACGACCGGCATCCCCAAGGGTGTGGTGCGGGATAATGGCGGTCATGCCGTGGCTCTGAAATGGACGATGAAGAATATCTACGGCGTAGCGCCGGGGGATGTCTTCTGGGCGGCCTCGGATGTAGGCTGGGTGGTGGGACACTCTTACATTATCTACGCCCCGCTTTTTTACGGCTGCACTTCCATTATCTACGAAGGTAAGCCGGTCGGCACGCCCGACCCCGGTGCTTTCTGGCGGGTCATCTCCCAGCACAAGGTGCGCTGCTTCTTTACCGCCCCCACCGCCTTCCGCGCCATCAAGAAGGAAGACCCGGAGGGCGCCTACCTCAAGAAGTACGATATTTCCTCTTTGAAATACCTTTTCCTCGCTGGCGAGCGGCTGGATACGGATACCTATTACTGGGCAAGCAATATGCTCAAGATTCCCGTCGTCGACCACTGGTGGCAGACTGAGACCGGCTGGCCGATTGCCGCCAACTGCATGGGGCTGGAAGCCCTGCCCATCAAACCGGGCTCGCCCACCAAGCCAGCTCCCGGCTATAATGTGCAGATAGTAGATGCTGATGGCACTCAGGCACCGCCGGATACTGACGGTCTGGTGCTCATCAAAATGCCGCTACCTCCGGGCAACCTGCCCACTCTCTGGCAGAATGATGACAGATACGTCAGTTCTTACCTCGACCCTTATCCTGGATTCTACTTCACCGGCGATGTCGGCAAAATCGATCATGACGGCTATCTCTTCGTGATGGGCCGTGCGGATGATGTTATCAAGGTCGCCGGGCACCGCCTCTCGACCGGCTCCATGGAAGAGGCGATTGCCAAGCACCCGGATGTAGCGGAGTGTGCTGTGGTGGGTATGGCGGACAGCTTCAAGGGACAGTTGCCGCTGGGTTTCGTCGTGCTGAAAGCTGGTGTCAAGCGTGAGAACGAAGTCATCATTAAAGAGCTGGCGCAGCTGGTCAGGGACAACATCGGGGCGGTTGCCTCCTTCAAGCAGGCGATTATCGTCAAGAGACTGCCCAAGACGCGGTCAGGAAAGATACTGCGCTCGACCATCCGCAAGATCACCGATAATCAGCCTTATACCGTACCGTCTACTATTGATGACCCCGCCATCCTGGACGAGATAAAAGACAGTCTCAAAGTCGTCAAGCGCGGCGAATAGCAAGGTTTAAGTTAAGATTAGGCGGCAGCATTTGCAATGAGTGGATGCTGCCGTTTTTTTATTGTGAGAATGACCTTAGAATCAGATGTCATCCCCGAGCAAGGGGGGATTCAGAGGTGAGAATCTCTGGTTTCTCGGGTCAATCCCGGGAATGATATTTGTATTGAATCTGAGTTTTAATGATTAAATCAACCAATGCCCTTGTTGCCCAGCAGGACATTTTGCACCCATTCGTTATGCTCACCGAGAAGCGGGTCATATCCTTCAATCTTGCCGGGAGTTTCACTGAGCCGCACAATCACACCGGGTAGTACCCGCTTGCCGACTTCCGGATGCTCATGTTCCACAAAGTAGCGCCGCGCCTTAAGGTGCGCGTCCTGATACTGGTCTGCAGCACTGTAGATTGGTGAAGCGGTCACCCCCGCTTTCTGGAGCTGATGAACAATCTTGATATCGTCCTGCTGGCTCGCCCATGCCGTGATGAGCTTGTCCAGTGCCTTCTGGTTCTGCCAGCGCCGGAAGCCATCGGCAAAGCGCTCATCAGTTGCCAGTTCGGGTTTTCCCATTACCCGGCAGAGCGACCGCCACTCATCGTCGTTGGCGATGGCGATTGCCAGCCATTTGTCGTCGCCGCGGCAGCGATAGCAGTTATGGGGAAACATCGCCTCGTCATGGTTGCCGCAGGGTTCGGGTATCCGCCCGGTCATCGTATATTCCATGACGGCATCGCCCATGCAGGTGAGAGCGCTCTCTGTTTCAGCAAGATCGATGAACTGCCCCTCTCCGGTGAGACGACGGTGATGCAGCGCCGCCAGCGCGGCAAAGACAACGTTGATAGCTCCGATGTGGTCGGTGATGGAAGTACCGCAGAGCTGTGGACTCCCGGGGTGTCCGATTAAACAGCTAATACCGCTATATGCCTCAAGTACCGGACCGAAAGCGACGCGGTCACGGTCGGGCCCATCAATGCCGTAACCGGAAGCGGAGACCATGATAATATCCGGTTTTACTCTGCAAAGGTCGGCGTAGCCCAGCCCGAAATTGCCCATGACGCGTGGGGCGAAATTGGTGATGACCATGTCACTGATTTTAACAATTTCCTTTGCTTGAGCCGCACCCTCCGGCGACTTAAGGTCGAGCTCGCAGTCCTTCTTGCCCCGGTTGAGCAGGGCGAAAGCGCCGCTGCGGTTAATACCCGGGACTCGCTCGGCGAAGGGCTGACATCGGCGCCAGAAATCGGGGTGCGCCGGGTTTTCAATCTTGATGACCTCAGCGCCCATCGATGACAATATGCCGACACTACCGGGACCGACCCATGCGGTAGCAATTTCCACGATGCGGATGCCTTCTAGTGGCAATGCTTTAGCTTTTTTCAAATAATTCCTGCCTCGTACAGCCTGACCAGTTCGGTGCGGGAGAAGCCGAGTTGCCCGCAGTAGACTTCTTCATTGTGCTCACCCAGCCGGGGCGCCGGTCTCCGGATTTTCCATCGCATGGTGGAGTACTTGCACGGTGCGCCGGGGTAAGTCAATCTCCCTGTTTCGGAGTGCTCGATATTGATGAAGAACTGCCGGAATTTAAACTGCTCCGCCTTCAGAATCTCGTCCATGGTGCGGGCGGGTCCCATCGGGATAGCTTTGTCTTTCGCCATCTGGAAAAGCTCGTCTTTGGTGTGTTGCATGGTGAAGGCTTCGATAAGCGGCTGTAAGATGTCCCAGTTTTGCCCGCGTAAGAAAGTGTCTTTGAAACGCTCATCATCAACCAGATTGGTATTTCCGGTCAATTCCGCCAGGCCGCGCCAGTGGTGCGGCTCCATCCCGTGTACCATGACAAAGCCATCCTGGCAGCGCACCAGGTGCTCGGGTCCGAACATCGTCTTGAAAGTCCGGCTCATACTGCGGTGTTCGTAAGGCGGGTATGCGATACCGTCGCCGCTCAGGTAAATGGCGGACTCTATTTGCGAGCAATCGACCTGTTGACCGAGACCGGTATAGCGCCTGGCTTCCACGGCGAACATCGTGCCCATGGCGGCGGTGACCCCGGTGATAAAACTAATTGTCTGGAGTAAACGTAGCGGCTCTTGGTCAGAGCTGCCAGCATGCCGAGGTGTAATGAAGCCCATGCCGCCTATCTCCCAGCCGATGAGGTCGGAGCTTTTCCAGCGCCGGCAGGGGCCGGTCTGCCCGAATGGTGTCACCGAGGTCATGATAAGGCGCGGATTCAGTTCTTTGAGAGCGGCGTAGCCTAATCCGAGAGAGGATAAAGTGCCGGGCCGGGTGTCTTCAATGAAGATATCGGCGTCTGTCAGTAGTTTGCGGAGGATTTCTTTACCTGTGGCGGTGGTGATATCCAGTGTGATGCCGCGCTTGTTGGTGTTTACATAAAGGAAAAGCCCGCTGCGTTCGGCGCCGGGGATATCGGCGAGAAAGGGTCCACGGCGGCGAGCATCGTCGCCGCCGTTTTTTTCAATTTTGATAACATCGGCGCCCATGTCCGCCAGCATTTTACTGCAATAAGGACCATTAATCAGGCTGGCGTACTCGATTATCTTCAGGTCGCCCAGAGCTGCTTTCAAGGTGCCATCTCTCTGATGCGGCTAGAACTTGGTCGGCCAGACGCGGAGCTTGTGTTCGCCAATCAGGTTGCGACGGTAGCCGACGATGATGTCCAGAGTATCGGTAAGCCAGCGGCGGGTATCCCGCGGGTCGATAACGTCATCGAAGTAACCGCCTTCGGCAGCCTTCCATGGCGTGGTCTCGGTCGCCCATTCCTGCTTGAGACGCTCACGTATCTCTTTCGGATTCGGTGAGGCTTCGATGCGGCGGCCTTCCACCAGTTCTACGCCGACGGTCGGGTCGACGAAGCTGACGGAAGCGGTGGGCCAGGCAACCACGAAGTCAGCAGTCTCGCAGGGCTGCATCATGACGTTGTAGCCGATGCCGTAAGACTTGCGCATGATGATGGAGAGCTTGGGTACCGTCGCCAGGTTCTGTGCTTCCAGCCAGTTGATGATTTTGGCAGGCAGCTTCTGCTTTTCTGAAATGCTGCCGGGGAACATGCCGGGGACGTCCGCCAGGTGAATCAGCGGGATATTGAACGAATCACACAGGCAGATAAAGCTGGCGGCTTTCTCGCAGGACTGCACCGAGGGCGCGCCGGCATCGAAGAACGGATTGTTGGCGATGAAACCGACCACCCGTCCGTTGAGCCGTGCCAGGCAGGTAATCAGCGATTTGCCGAAGCCGGCTTTCAGCTCGAAGAATTTGCCGTCATCGACCACGCGCTTGATGACACGGTGCATATCGTAGCCCTTGTTCAGTTCATCGGGGACTATCTTGCCAATATCGTCGATGCGGCGGTCAGTGGGGTCTTTGGTGGGGACGATGGGTGGTTCCTCGCCGTTATGCGCCGGCATGTAGGTCAAGTATTCCCGGACAATGTTTAGGCATTCCTCATCGTTCTCGGCGACCCTATCTACTTCGCCGGTCTGGTTGTAGCGCAGCTCCCATCCGCCCAGTTCCCAGGGGGTGATTTCTTCGCCGATGGCTATCTTGAGGATACGGGGCCCGGCGGCGCCCATGCAGCCGTTCTTGAGCATGACCACGAAGTCCGCCAGGGAAGCCATCCAGCTCGGCTCGCCGAAGCACTCGCCCATGATGGCGGCGATGCGTGGCGTTTCCCGGGGGTCTTTCAAGAGGGGCGGGGGTAGCGGGGCGCGGCTCATGCCGGCGGAGCCCATGCCGTCCGGCAGGCGCAGCCCACCGAGGTTGTCTCCCAGGTAGATTTCCGGGTAGCCTTTCTGGGTGAACATGGTATGCAGGCGCGGGCGTTTCATAAATGAACCTACCCAACCGTCACTGCCGCCTAGGGCGGTGCGGTCATCCGCGCATATGGAAGTCTTCCTCCCGTTGATGATACCGATGCCGGTGATTCTGGCATCGGCAGGTGTACGGTCGGCCATTTCCGGGCGTTCGGAGACATTCAGCATGCCGAATTCGCGGAAATTAGTCCCGGGGTCAATAAGTTTGGCGAGTCTCTCACGGGCCGTCAATCTGCCGCGGGCGTGCTGCGCCGCTACCTGTTCGGCGCCGCCCAGTTCCAGCGCCTTCGCCCGGCGCCTCTCCAGTTCCTCAATGCCTTCCTCCATTCCCATGTGCCCTGCCATTTTCATGCTGAAATCCTCCTGATTTATGAGTGGTTTTAATGATTAGACAATGTGAAGCACCGGACAATATTTTAACCGATTGCAGGCTCTGCTGTCATCTTTTACGTATAAAAAACCGGCTGGCTCGGTACCGAGCCAGCCGACTATTAAGTGGTTTATCTTCGGAATTAGCCCTTGACGACACCCAGCAGCAGATTGGGCAGGTACAGGATTATCTGCGGGAACATCAATACCAGCGCCAGCGCCACAGCCTGCAGGGCGACAAATGGTGCGATGGAACGATAAATGTCGGACATGGTCACACCCTCGGGGGCGACGCCTTTAAGATAGAACAGGTTGACGCCGTAGGGCGGGGTGAGGTATGCCATCTCCATGTTGACCACGAAGAGCACGCCGAACCACACTGGATCGAAACCGAGCGCTTTGATGACCGGGACGAAGATGGGCACGGTAATCATGATGATGCCGGTGGGGTCGAGGAAACAGCCCAGAATGAACCAGATAATTTGGATGGCGATGATGAGCATGAAGGGGCTGATGGGTAAGCCCAGCAGTATGCCCTTTATCAGGTCCTGGGCGCCTGCCGAGGTGTAGAACGAAGTAAAAGCAGTCACTGCGATGACAATCCAGAGAATCATGCAGGTGGTGCCCAGCGTCCGGTAAGCTGCTTGATAGAGGGCTTTAAACGTGAGACGCCGGTAAATCGCGCTGCAGACCACGCTGCCGAGCGCGCCGACCGCCGCCGCCTCAGTAGGCGTCGCCATGCCGGCGAAGATAGAACCCAAAACTGCAATAATGAGTAGAATGGGCAGGATGACGGCTCTGAGGGAAGCGAATCTTACTCTCCAGCTCGCCCGCTCCTCTTTGGGCAGCGCAGGCGCCAGGTCTTTCTGGATAAACGAGCGTATCGCGATGTAGAGGCAGAACATCCCGGAAAGGATTAAGCCGGGAAAGATGCCGCCGGCATAGAGCCTGCCGATAGACTCCCCGGAGAAAGCGCCGTAGAGAATCATGATGTTGCTGGGCGGGATGAGTACCCCCAGCGCGCCGCCGGCGCCGATACAGCCCAGCGCCAGTTTCTTGTCATAGCCGCGCTTGAGCATTGACGGTAGAGCGACGATGCCCATGGTCACGGTAGCCGCAGCGCTCACACCGGCCATCGCGGCGAAGATAGTGCAGATGAGGACAGTACCCATAGCGAGACCGCCGCGCAGGGGGCCCATCCAGACGAAAAACATCTGGTAGAGGTCATCGGCGATTCCGGAGCGCTCCAGCATATGACCCATGAAAATAAAGAGGGGTAAAGCGGCGAAGATAAAGCTGGTCAACTGGCGGAAAACACTGCCGCCAAATAAAAATAGGCCGCTCTGCCCGAGCAGGAAGTAGGTGAAGACCACGGCAATGCCGCCAATGGTGAAGGCAATGGGCAGACCGAGTGCCAGTAAAACCAGCAGGGCGATGAAAAGGAGCGCCGTACTTAGTTCGATGCTCATGCCAGCTCCTTTCCGGTTATTGCCGTTACCAGGTCACGCGCCGTTTTCGCCAGACCCTGAAGTAAAATAAGTACCGCACCTATCGGAACCATGAGCTTGAAAGGCCACATGATAGGACGCCAGTAGGTATTAGAGTGCTCGTTACGGGCAATAGACAGGCGTGACAATTCGCCGCCCTGCCAGATAAGGATAATGATAAAAGCGTAGAACATCAGCCAAGTGAACAGATCTAAAATAGCGCGGTTTCTCGGCGAAAGCCGGTTGTACAGGATTTCCACATTTACGTGAGTTCGGTGGTAGAGGGTAAAGCCTCCGCTCATCATTACGGCAATAACGAGGATGAAACCGGTAGTTTCATGCACCCACAGGGTGGGCATACGAAAAATATATCGCATGAAAATTTCAAAGCAAATGATTATAAACATAACGACGACGAACCAGCACATCAACCGCCCGATCCACTCGCTCATCGTGTCGATACCATGCAAAATGGCACGAAGAAGATTCATACTGGCTCCTTCAGGGGGTAAAGTGGGGTGGCTTCGAAGCCACCCCACTTTGAACTTAAGTTACTGTATGTAACCCTTGTATCTGAGATAGTCCTTGCACAGGTTGATGTATTCCGCGCCGCTGGCATCCTTCTTGGAAATCCAGTCCATGACGTACATTTTAGCTGCCTCCAGCTTGGCCATGTCCGCCGCGCTGGTCCATCGGATTACTTTAACGCCGGACTTGGCAGCCATTTCCTGGGCGGCTTTCTCGTCGAGGTCCACGTAGTTGCGGTGGTGCTGCTGGGCGAACTCGCGGAAAGCGATGGTCATGCAATTCTGGATGTCCTTGGGCAGCTTGTTCCAGGCATTAATGCTGCTATAAGACTGGTGGGCCGCCCACGGTAGCGGGGCCGGCATAACGAGGTACTTGGCGACCTCTTCCCAGTGCCAGTCCTTGAAGGATTGAGCCGATTTCCAGGTGGCGGCATTAGCGGTGCCGAGCTGGAGGCCGGTGTAGATTTCCGGTCCGGGGATGTAAGTGGTACGGGCGCCAAGCTGCTCCCAGAAGACTGCCGCGCCGCTGTGCGTGCGGACGATAATCTTGGAGACATCCGCCAGGTTGGTGATATCTTTGGAGCAGATAAGGCCAACACCGTTAGCCGGTACGGAAGTGAAGAAGTGAATGCCGAACGGGTCCCACTGCTTCTGATGCCACTTCTCCATCTTGCCGCCTTCCCAGTCCCAGAGGAACTCGAAGATTTCGATGCCGGTCTTCTCGATGAAAGGCTCAATGCCGGCGGCAATCGTCCAGCCCATGTTCTTAGCGCCGGAGAAATAACCCTGGCTGATATCGAAGCCGTCAATAACGCCCTTGTTGGCGCCGTCAACCAGTTCTTCGTTGGGCAGGATTGCGCCGGTATAGAAGATATCCATCGTGAAGCGGCCATCGGTCATGGCCTCGAGGGTGGGGACAAGCCACTTCTGGAGCTTGGTGGAGTTAACCAGATCTGGGCCCTCATGGGTCTGGAATTTCCACTTGATTACCGTGGCCGCCGGCTTCGGGGCGGGGGTGGTAGTGGCAGGCTTCGTGGCGGCCGGGGTGGTCGCTGTAGCGGTTACCGCGCCCGGAGTAGTCGCCGCCGGAGTGGTTGCGGCCGGGGCGGTGGTGGTGGCGGGCGCCGCCGGCTGGCAGGCAATCAATGAAAGCGATGCGACCAGTACTAAGGCAATAATAATACCAATAGATTTAATCAGTTTTCCTTTCAACTTTTCCTCCTCAAGAGATTTTGTGAACGTTTTGCAATAATATTTGTTATCTCTCTGCCCTCTCACCTCCCTTCTCAATATGACTAAAGGACTAAAAGACAGGCACTGCCACTTCACTGACGTGCCGTGTGATTTGAATCTCCGAAGCGGTATCTCTTGTTTTTCCGCCGTCTATTTTTAACTATTTCGGATATTTTACTCTGTTAGGTCACCCTTGTCAATTGCCTGCCAATCTATACGCTGCGGAGACCGATTTTCTCCCAATAGCTGATAAAGTCCCGCCTGTACCGCTATGTACAATAAACTCCAGAAATCTTATAATATCGTGTAGTATCAATCAAATCAAGTCAGATGGAGTTATTGAGGAGCATACTTTAGATGAAAATAGAAGACGTAGGCCGGAATACCAAGATGCTGCTGAACGGCATCCCCTTCAATGTTGACGATGTGGACTTCATGAAGCCGGGCAAGGGGCGCGCCGTTTACCGTTTAAGGTTGCGCAATCTGAAAGAAAACACCGTGATGGAGCAGACTTACCATTCCGGTGATGACGTGGAAGAGGTCGAAGTCAGCAGTTATGAGATGCAGTATCTTTACCAGGACGGCAAGAGCTACGTCTTCATGAATACGGAAACCTTCGAGCAGTACCACATTCCTGAAGAGAGGCTGGGCGGCCGGGAGAAGTTTCTTAAGGAAGGTACGACCGCCGTGGTGCAGATGATGGGCGAGGCGCCGATTGCGGTAAACATTGCCAATTTTGTCGAGCTCAAGGTTGTGGAAACTTCGGCGTCCACCAAAACGGATAGCCTGGTATCGCAAAATAAACCGGTAACCCTGGAAACCGGCACCGCTATCGGCGTGCCGGCCTTCATTAAAGAGGGTGACGTCATTAAAATAGACACCCGTACCGGCACCTACGTCGAGCGCGTCACCGGCAAGAAATAGATGGCATCTGGGGAACAGGCGCGGCTGGCCAGGATAAAGGATAACCTCGTACGCCGCGCCCGCATCTTCGCACTTACCCGCCAATTTTTCCAAGAACAGGGCTTCCTTGAAGTTGAGACTCCTCTGCGTTTTCCCGCCGTTGCCCCCGAGGCAAACATCGTACCGCTGCTCAGCGAAGGCTGGTTCCTCTGTACCTCTCCGGAGCTGCACCTGAAGCGCCTGCTTGCCGCCGGTTACGACAGGCTTTTCGAGATTATCCACTGTTTTCGCAAAGGGGAAAGGGGGCGGCATCACAATCCGGAGTTCACCATACTGGAATGGTATCGTGCCGGCGGTGATTACCGACGGATGGTTGAAGATACCGGAGAGCTCATTAACTATGTGGCGCAGGGACTGGGACTCGGCAGCAGGATTAAGTATCAGGGGCAGGAAATTGACCTTTCGCTGCCCTGGCTGCAAATTACAGTCCGGGAGGCTTTCCGGGAAACTGTCGGATGGGACCCGGTGGCGCAGCACGATCCGCTGAAGTTCGATACTGACCTGGTGACCAGAGTGATTCCATCCTTCTCCTCCGGGGGTCCCACCGTGCTTGCCGAATTTCCCGCACCGATGGCTTCCCTTGCCCGGCTCAAGCCGGGCGACCCTGCCGTTGCGGAACGTGCCGAGGTTTTTGCCGGCGGACTGGAACTGGCGAACGCCTACTCGGAACTCTGCGATGCCGCTGAGCAAAAGCGGCGCTTTGCCGCTGAAGCGGCGCAGATTGAAAAGGAACGGGGACAGACTGTACCGTTACCGCAGAATTTTTTAGAAGTACTATCCCACCTGCCTCCCTGCGGCGGCATCGCCCTGGGCATGGACCGGCTGGTGATGCTTTTTTGTGACGCCGCATCGATAGATGAGGTGCTGGCGTTTACCTCGGACACTGCATGAGGGCGCACTCGCGGCTAGTCCACCGCAATCATCACGCTGGATGCCTTGATAACGGCGTAGGCTTCTTTACCTTTCGCTAAACCCAGGTTTTCGGCGGACTCTTTGGTAATGATTGATACGACTTCTACGCCGCTTGCCAGTTTGAGAGTTACCTCGGTATTGACTGCGCCTACCTTGATTTGCTTTACCTTGCCCTTGAGGATATTCCGTGCACTGAGTTTCATGGTCATTCTCCTCGCTAAAGAATAGTATAATTTAATCTCATACCTAATCAGGCAACTTGTCAATAGGTACTTCTAAATGGGTGATACTTAGCGATGAGGGATAAGGTAAATGGAAGATGCTTTGAAAGAGGCAACTATGTTTTGACCGGTCACCAGCCCCATTTCTTCAAAAGAACGCCGCGTAATCAGGGCGATTAAGGGGAAACCGCAGTCGATGGTTATCCTGACCTGAGAGCCGATAGGAAAAACCTTAATTACCGTGCCCGTCAGGTGATTGCGGGCGCTGCTTGTAGTGGCTTCTACGGCAGGCTGGGCGAGGGTAACATCCTCGGGGTGAAGACAGACGGTCACGCGGCTGCCCGCCGGTAGCTCGGAGACGGCGTCTATCTTCTGATTTTCCACCGTAACTGTGGCAATCCCCTTGCTCTGCGCGCTGACCACGCCGGGCAAAACGTTTTCCACACCGACGAATCCGGCAACCCCCTCGTCGGTAGGCGAAGCGAAGACCTCGTGCGGCAGACCAATCTGGCGTAGGTTTCCTTCGATAAGCACCGCCACGCGGTTGGCTAAAGTCAGGGCTTCATTACGGTCGTGAGTGACCATGACCGTAGTGACCTTCGTCTCACGTAAAATCCTCTCAAAATCTTCGATGAGGGCCTGGCGGGTAGGCGCATCCAGGTTGGCGAAAGGCTCGTCCATGAAGAGCACTTCCGGCTGCAAAGCAAGCGCGCGCGCCAGGCTCGCCCGCTGCGCTTCCCCACCGGAGAGAGTCCGCGCCGACTGCTCCGCCAGCGCCGCGATGCCGAAGCGCCCGAGCCATTCCATCGCCCTTTGCTTTGCCTCTTGAGAATCAATGCCGCGCAGGTGCAGCCCCATTGTGACGTTCTTCAATACGGTGGTGTCCAGCAGCAGCGGCTCCTGGAAGACAACCGCGAAACGGCGGCGCAGTTGAAGTTCGGCGGCGGCGTCTTTGACGGTAGTTCCGTGATAAGCCAGGCTTCCTGCCGTCGGTTTGAGCAGCAGGGCGAGGCAGAGCAGGAGGGTGGTCTTGCCCGACCCGTTCGGCCCCATAATCACCAGCGTCTCTCCGGGAAGTACCTGGAAAGAAGGTATCTGCAAGACCTGCCGCTCGCCCAGCACCATGGATAACTGGCGGGCTTCCAGCACCGCCTGGTTCATCGGGGGCGGCTCCGTTGTTGAATCAAGGTAAGCACTAGGTTGACCAGATAGACCAGCGCCATCAGGATGAGGCTTAAGGCAAATGCCAGACCGAAGTCGCCCTTGCCGGTTTCCATGACAATCGCCGTCGTGAGCACGCGCGTCTGCCCGGTAATGTTGCCGCCGACCATCATGGAGGCGCCCACTTCCGAGATGATGGCGCCGAAGCCGGCCATCACCGCCGACAGCAGGGGCAGTCGGGTCTCGCGGAGCAGCAGCCAGAGCAGCTGACCGTGCGATGCCCCCAGGGCGAGAATCTGGAGCCTAAGCTTGGGGTTGACCTGCTGGATGGATGCCATGGTGAAGCCGGTAATGATGGGCAGTGAGATGACGCACTGGGCGATGACCATGGCGTATGGTGTGTAAAGGATGTGCAACACCCCCAGCGGGCCGTTGCGCCACAGCATGATGGTCACGATAAGCCCGACGACGACCGGCGGCGCGCCCATGCCGGTGTTGATGAGACTGACCAGAAAGCGCCGTCCGTAAAACCGCGTCAGGCCGATAGCCGTGCCCAGCGTAACGCCGATGAAAAGGCTGATGACCGTCGCGGCAAGTGAGATGCCCAGAGACAGGGCGGCGACCCGCATGACTTCCGGGTCGCCGTGAACGAGCAGGACAAACGCCTGAATGATGCCTTCAACAATTAGGTCCATAGATTAACGAAAATTACCTCTTCTCCCCTTGATGGGAGAGGTCAGGTGAGGGTGAAATCGCTGTGTATTGCTATAGAGCCCCCTCACTATCACCTCTCCCGTGTTGGGGAGAGAGGAATGTTACATTATTCCGGTTTGCCGGCATCGGGGAAGAACAGGGGTAAGCCATAGGCATCGACGCCGAACTTGCCGATGAACTCCTGGATTTCCGTGCTGACGATGAAATCGGAGAAAGCCTTCGCCCCTGCGGCGTTAATCTTGTCCGATTTCTGCGGGTTGACCTCGATAACATGATAAACGTTCAGCAGGACTTTGTCACCTTCGACCAGGATATCGAGGTTCAGGTTTTTCCGGGTCTTGAGGTAGGTGCCGCGGTCAGTGATGGTATAAGCCCGCTTCTCTGCGGCAACGTTCAGCGTGGCGCCCATGCCCTGCCCGGTCTCCTGGTACCAGGTCTGCCCCTTGGGGTCGATGACGGCAGTTTTCCAGAGCTTTTTCTCAAGGGCGTCGGTGCCGGAATTATCGCCGCGACTGATAAAAATGGCTCTTGAGCCGGCGATGTAGGTCAGTGCTTCGATGGCGGACTTCGCTCCCTTGATAACAGCCGGGTCGCCAGAAGGCCCGATGATGATGAAGTCGTTGTGCATGACGAGCCGGCGGTTGATGCCGTGTCCGTTCTGGATGAATTTGAGCTCGGCGTCCGGCGAATGCACCAGCAGGACATCGGCTTCGCCGCGCTCGCCCATGGTCATCGCCTGGCCAGAACCCACGGCGATGGGTTTCACTTTGTAGCCGGTCTTCTTTTCGAACATGGGCAGGATAGCATCCAGCAAGCCGGTGTCTGCAGTGCTGGTGGTGGTGGCGAGAATAAGTTCGGGATTAGCCGGCTTCGGGACGGCGGCAGTCGCGGTGGGTGCCGGCGTCGCTGTCGCGGTCGGCTTGGGTGTCGTCGGCGCCGGGGTAGTGGCTGGAGAAGACGGTGTTGTCGGTGGTGCGGTCGGTGTCGTGGCCACGGGTGGAGTGGTCGCCGCCGGGGTGGTGGGGGATGCAGGTGACGGGGAGCAGGCGCCTGCGAACAGGCTGAGGAGCAGGACGAGGACGACCAGCAGCGTTGAGCTTGTAGCCATGGTTCTGAATTTTCGTTTGCTGAGATTGATCATGATATTCATCCTTTCTACTTATTTTTCGGTGAAATTATCGTTATTTTACCCGTATCGGTAAGGTCATAGCCGGGCATGGTACGCAGCATTTTCTGAAAACTCTGGTTGAGCACGGTATCGCGTATCTTCTGAAGCTTTGGCTGGGCGAAGGTGGTTTCGTGCGCAATCAGGTCGTAGCGCTCCCGGAACAGGGGAATGAAGTTCAAACTGGCGACGTATGCCGCCGATTCCGTACCGATGCCAGCATCCGCTCGCCCCTGCGCTATCGCCGCCGCCACCGCAACGTGAGTGGTCTCCTCATTCTCGTACCCTTTAATATCGAGAGGAGAGATTCCCAAATTAAGCAGATGCGCGTCCAGCCAGACCCGTGTCCCGGAGCCGCTCTGGCGGTTGACCATCGTAATGCCGGGGCGCTGGAAATCTCCCAGGTTGAGGATTTTCTTGGGATTGCCCTTCCCTGTGATTAATCCCTGCGTGCGCTGCATCAGGTTCATGAGCACGACAATGTCGTTAGGCAGGAGCTTCCGGATGAAGGGAATGTTGAAATCGCCGCTCTCGGTATCGAGCAGGTGAGCCCCGGCGATATCCGCCTCCTGCAAAGCCAGCGCCATCATCCCGGCTAGGCTGCCCACAAAAGACGTGCTGAATTTCAGGGCGGGGTAGACGGTCCCCATGTGGCTTGCCAGCAATTCGATAGCCAGGTCGTGGCTGCCGTAAAAACGAATCTGGCTGACAGGTTGCGCAACGGGGGACGCCGGTTTTTTGCCAGTCTGGCGGCGGCGCTCCCGCCAGTCCGCCAGGCGGGTGACGAATGCTGACTCAATATCCTCGACGGCAAAGCCCTGCCCGAGGGCTTCCAGAATCGCTTTTTCCACCGTAGTTTCCAGGTGCTTTTGCTGCTGCTCGGCAAGGCGCCTGGTGCTGGCGCCGGCGGAGACAAAGCTGCCGCCGCCCCGCCGGGTGCTGATGATTCCTTCCCTCTCAAGTTCATAGTATGCCCGGGCGACCGTTCCCGGATTCAGACTATACTCGCGGGCGAGTTCCCGGATAGCCGGCAGGCGGTCACCGGCTTGCAGCTTGCCCAGCGCGACCTGCCGGCGGAGATGGTCGGCTATCTGGCCGTAAATTGCGGTGTCAGAGCGGAAAGTTATCTCAATCATATACTTGTACTGGTACTAATAATACAAGTATACAAACGTTAATACGGGAAGTCAATTGGCAGGCTTTCAAAAACAAATCCTCTTTGCTCCGTTGTATAATGGGGAGAATCGGTGGCGCAGGCTCGGAGGTTTATCATGAAAGAGGTCAGATTGCTCTGCTGGAACGTTAACGGTATACGCTCGGTCCGGAACAAGGGTTTTCTAGAATGGCTTACCCGCGAGTCGCCGTATGCACTCTGTCTCCAGGAGACGAAAGCCCAGCTGGACCAGCTTGACGCCGACTTGAGAGAGCCGCCGGGCTATTATACTTTTTGGAACTCACCGCAGCGGAAGGGTTACAGCGGTGTGGTAAACTTTACGAGAGAAAAGCCGCTCAGTGTCCGGTATGATTTCGGGGCGGCGGCTATCGAGATTGAGGGGAGGGTTCTTATCACCGAGCACCCCGGCTTCTGGCTATTAAATATCTATTTTCCCAACGGCAAGAAGGATGCTATCCGTTTGAAATACAAGATGGACTTTTACGAGGCATTCCTGAATTTTGCCGATAGCATGAAGGCAGCGGGCGAAAAACTGGTCATCTGCGGCGATTTCAATACGGCGCACCAGGAAATCGACCTGGCGCGTCCGAAAGAAAACTCAAAAATATCCGGCTTTCTGCCTGAAGAGCGCGCCTGGCTGGATAAATTCATCAGCCACGGCTACGTGGACACCTTCCGCCGGTTCCATCCGGAGCCGGCCCAGTATTCCTGGTGGGACCTGAAATCGGGGGCGCGCGCCCGGAACGTGGGCTGGAGAATAGACTACTTTTTCGTGAGTGAGAATTTGTTACCTGCGGTGAAGGACGCCTTTATCCTGCCGGAGGTGATGGGCTCCGACCACTGCCCGGTGGGGCTGGTCCTGACTTTGGGCTAGTCCAGCTTCAGATTTTTTAAACCCTGCACCACTTCATGCAGGTCTTCGAAGGTGAGGCACTTCAGGTTATTTTCGCGGCAGCTCTGGAGCAGCTCGCCGGTGGCGAAAACATAATCGGCCTGGCGGGCGGGCGAGTAGTCCGAGACGCCGTTCCCGATGTAGATGATGCGGTAGCCCTGCCTGCGGAACATCTCGGTGTGCTTGTCCTTGAAGCCTTCCTCGGTGATGGTTCCATCGGGGGCGATGTAGTCCACCTGGAGACGGTCGGGCAGGAAGCGGCTCTTCGCCGCGAAAAACCGCAAATGCGGCAAGCCCAGCTTTTTCAAGATAGCTTCAAGGTAAAAGTCCTGCCCGTTGCTGACGATGACGAACTCCAGCCGGTGCTCTTCGCAGTAGTCCACCAGTTCCTTGAACCCGGGGCGGATGTGCAGTTCCGGGTTGTTCAGAATAAAATCGAGCAGCGTTTTTTTATCGGTTTTTATCATGGCGAACGCCTTTGTGTTAAAGGTGCCGACCGGTATTTTGCCCGTCTGGTATTCCCGCAGGAGCGCCTGCCAGTCGCCATCGGCGAACTTATCCAGCGCCAAAAAGCTCACGTCCTTATTGGTGATAGTGCCGTCAAAATCGCACTGGACCAGGTACTTGTGTTTTGGTGGGGCATTCATGTCGGGAGTCTCCATTTCCAGTATGTTCCTTTTCAATATACGGGATTAGCTCTTCGTTTGGCAACCTGCGGCGGGCAATGCTACAATTAGGCGGAGGGTTTGCGCGGGAAGACGCATCTACCCTCATCCGGTATCTGCGGGAGTACCGAATTTGACCAAAAACCACTATAAACTTCTCGTCGTCGATATTGACGGCACGCTCGTCGGCGGGAATAAAATAATCTCCCCCGAGAACCGGGACGCGCTCGTTGAAGCGCACCGCACCGGGGTGCAGGTCGCTATCTCGACGGGAAGGTCGCTGTCTTCCTGCCGTGAGATTCTGGCGCAGCTCCCCCTCGATAGCGGCTATCATATCTTCTTCGATGGCGCTCTGGTAACCCGTGCCGACCTCTCTGAGGAGGTCTACGTTCAACCTCTTGCCCCGTTACTGGTCAAAGAAATGGTGGAATATGCCCGGCGGGAGAAAACCGACCTTGAGCTGTTTTCGAGGACACGCTACTTTACCCACGGCGAGACCTGGTCGGCGAAGGCACACCGCGAGTTCTTCGGCATCGAAGCGGTCATCCGGAGCCTGGACGGGCTCTGGGACAAGGAGCGCATCATCAAAGCCGGACTGGTGACCACCAATACGCAGGAAGAAGCGCAGGCAGAGAAATTGATAAAACACTTCGGGGAGGCGGTTTACGTTTCCCGGGCGCGCACCCCCGTCTATCCGGGCGTGGTCTTCAACAATCTCCTTGCGTCAGGGGTCTCCAAAGGCAACGCCCTTAAAAAACTGGCGGCACGTCTTAAGATACCTCTCGAGGCGATCATCGCCATCGGAGACGGCAGTAACGATATTTCCCAGCTTTCGACGGTGGGTCTGGCCATCGCGATGGGCAACGCTTCCCACGAGGTCAAGTCCATCGCCCACCATGTTACCCTGGATGTCGATGAGCATGGGCTGGCGGCAGCCATCCGGAAGTTCTTGCTTTAAGCAGGCGTTTCTTTTATGCGAATAGCGGATTAGTATTTAAGGAGGCAGTCATGTTACACAGCTTTTCCATCCGCGTCCCCAACACTATCTTCGGCAACGGTGTCGTCAGTGAAGTGGGGAAGACAGCTAAAGAACTGGGCGCTAGGAAAGCGTTGCTGGTTACCGGCGCGGTCATCGCCAAATCGGAAACGCTGAACAAGGTCAAAAAATCTCTCGAAGAAGCCGGCATCGCACACGCCGTTTTTTCGGAAGTGGAACCGAATAACCCGATTGAGAATATCGTGGCGACGGCGAAAGCCGCACAGGCGAACGGCTGTAACATGATTATCGGGGTGGGGGGCGGCAGCACGATGGACAACGCCAAAGCCGCCAGCGTCCTCGCCGACTACAAGAATATCGATAAGACGGACATCAGCCAATGGCTGGGCACGGATAAAGTCCCCCGCCGCGGTCTGCCCAAAATTATGATACCTACTACCTCCGGCACCGGTTCGGAGTGGACGATGCCCATCGTTGTGATGAATGAAGGGCGCAAGGCGGCGATGCGCAGCGCTTATCTGGTTCCAGATTACGCCATCGTCGATCCGCTGCTGACGCTGGACTGCCCGCCCAAGGTCACCGCTGATACCGGCATGGACGCCCTGACCCATGCCATTGAGGAATACACCGGCTACCGCCCCAATCTCTGGGCGGATATGCTCGCCGGGGAAGCCATCCGGCTCATCGGCGCTAACCTGCGCGCCGCCTATGCCAAGGGCGCCGAGAACGTGGAAGCCCGCTATAACATGTCCTTTGCTTCGATGATTGCCTGCAACCCGATGCTCAGCGTGGGCGCGAACCTGGGGCACGGCATGGCACACGCACTCCAATCGGTGATGCATAACCTGACCCACGGCGAATCCTGCTCGCTGATGCTCTGCGCCATCATGTCCTTCAACATGATTGCCAACCTGGATAAATTCGGGCGCATCGCCATGCTGATGGGTGAAAATGTCGAGGGGCTAAGCGCGCGGGAAAAGGCGGAAGCGGGCATCGAGGCTATCCGCCAGCTCTCCATCGATGTGGGCATTCCGCAGCGGCTGCGCGATATCGGCATGAAGAAAGAGGATATCAAGAAGGCGGTGGATATCCTGTTTGAGTATCAGGACCGGCTGGTTGAGCAGAACCCGCGCCACTGCACCCGCGCGGACGCCACAAAAATATTCGAGTCCGTGTGGTAATACTGACTGTGTCATTGCGAGGAGCAAATGTTTCCTCTCCCCTTGTGGGAGAGGAAAAAGGTGAGGGGTAGATTTAGATTAGGCAGAAATTTCACCCTCATCCTGACCTTCTCCCATCAAGGGAGAAGGGAAAACAGCAAGGATTGCTTCGCTTGTAATGACAGCTAGTGTAGTATCTCAACGACAGCTTTACAATGGGCGACCTTAGACTCATTGTAAAGGTATTACGGTGACACTACACTAGCGAGTCTCTTTGACCGACTGGTAGATGCCCTTCACGCTGTTGAGGATGAGGGCGTATTCCCGGTCAAACTCGGCGGGTGAGACAGTGCTGAGATAGCCCAGACCGGCATCGGTCTGCCGCAGCCGCGCCAGGATTTCTTCGGGGCTCTTGCCTTTGGCGGCTTCGGCGCGGATAATCTCCTGCCATTCCAGCAGCTTCCGGCGCACCTGCTTCATCCTGTCCAGAGGATGGTCATAGCAGCCGAAGTGGGCATAGCAGATTTTCCGCGGCTCCAGCGCAATCAGCCGGTCGAGGGAAGCCAGCGTCTCCTCCATGCGGAAGGGCGGCGGCGTGGTCACGCGCAGGCTGTCTCCCATGCAGACCCCCGCCGCTTCCCCGGCAAGCAACACGCCGTTGCGCCGTTCGAAAATGGAGAGGTGGTGGGAGGCATGCCCGGGAGTCAAATAGATTTCCAGCATCAGACCGTTGCCCAGGTCCAGCTTCATCCTGTCGGCGGCATCAATGATGCGTTCGGCGGGTACCGGCTCGATTTCACCGTACTGGTACGCCAGTTCGCCGATGGTGGCTAAACTGGATTGCCACAGACGAGTCGGGTCAATCAGGTGGGGGCGGGCGCGGGGATGGACGATAAGCTTCGCTCCGGGCATCTGCTTCATAATCGTCCCGATGCCGCTGGCATGGTCGAGGTGGATGTGCGTCAGGATGACATAATCAATATCGGATACCTTGATGCCGAGATGTGCCAGCGTGGCTAGCAGCGAAGGCATCGCAGAGCGCGGGCCGACCTCGATAATTGCCTTCTTTTTCCCGGTAAAAACGTAGGTTCCCAAAAAGTTTTCAAAGCCGGGAAAAGGCGGCTTGAGTTCGATGAGCTTCAAATCAGGGGTGATGTCCTGGACGGCAAACTTTTCGGTCATGCCATTACATCCAGGCGCCGGCCAGCCCGCCGTCCACGTTGAGCACCTGTCCGGTGATGTACCTTGCCTCCTCGGAAGCCAGGAAGACGATGGCGGTTGCGACATCATCAGGGGAGCCGAGGTAACCGACCGGTATCTGCTTTGAGGCAGTCTGCCGCTGCTCCTCGGTGAGCCTGCGGGTCATCTCGGTATCGATAAAACCGGGGGCGACGGCGTTCGCCGTGATGCCGCGCGAAGCGACCTCTTTGGCTATGGAGCGGGTAAAGCCGATGATGCCTGCCTTCGCCGAAGAGTAGTTTGCCTGGCCAGCATTGCCGACGATACCCACGATACTGGAGAGGCTGATGATGCGTCCCCAGCGCGCTTTGAGCATGGGACGCAGCACGGCGCGAGTGCACAGGAAAACGCTCTTCAGGTCAATGGTGAGCACCTTGTCCCAATCGTCATCGGACATGCGTAAAAGGAGTTGGTCGCGGGTGATGCCGGCGTTGTTAACCAGGATATCAACCTTGCCGAAGGCGGCGAGGGTCTTATCTATCATGGCGGTAACTTCCGCCGGCGAACTGACATCGGCGGTAATTGCCAGGCTCTGCCGCCCCAGCGCCTTGATTTCTGCGGCAACTCCATCCGCCACTGCCGGGTCGCCCACGTCATTGATAACCACGTTAGCACCTGCCGCTGCAAGTTTAAGGGCGATGGCTTTGCCGATGCCCCGCCCGCTCCCCGTCACGATCGCGACCTTATCCGCAAGATTCATTTAAATCTCCTTAATTGGTACTGCAAGTATAAGGTAGGTGACCTATCCCCTGACCCCTTCCCGATAGTGCAGGGAAGGGAAGGTATTTTTCCGAAGGGGCAGAGCCCCTTCGGGCTTCCCTTTCAGATCAAACTAAAGCTCTTACCGCCGCTGCATCTCCCACGTTTATGGTGTTTGCTTCTTTGTTGATGCGCTTGATAAGTCCGGCGAGCACCTTGCCGGGGCCGATTTCGTAGAAGGTGGTCACGCCATGCGCCGCCATATATTCCACCGAGCGCTGCCACTGCACCGGGCTGGTCAACTGCTTTAATAGCTCTTCCTTTACCGCCTGCGCGGAGGATAGCGGTTGAGCGGTAACATTGCCGATAACCGGAATAGCTGGCTCGCGGAACTGTAAAGAGGTAATCATTTTATCGAGCCCGTCAGCGGCGGGCTGCATGAGGGGGGTGTGGAAAGCTCCGCTTACCTGCAACGGGATAACCCGGCTGGCGCCCTTTGCTTTTGCCTGTTCCATCGCCTGGTTGAGGTTCGCTACGGCACCAGAAATGACGAGTTGCCCGGGGCAGTTGATATTGGCGAGCCAGACTCCGGTCGCGCGGCATACTCCGGCGAGTACCGCTTCGTCCATGCCCAGTACCGCTGCCATGCTGCCTGGCTGCGCCAGTCCCGCCTCGTACATCAGCCGCCCGCGCTCCCGCGCCAGTTTTACCGCATCGGCGAAGCTGAGCACTCCGGCAACCGCCAGTGCGGTATATTCGCCGAGGCTGTGTCCTGCGACAAAGTCCGGCGGCGATTTGTTGCCCGCCTCACGTACCGCCTGTAAACAGGCATAGCTGGCGGTAACCAGCGCCGGCTGGGCGTTGACAGTCTTGCGCAGCTCATCTTCGGGGCCGGAAAAGCATAGTTGTGAAATGGGAAACCCCAGCACTTTGTCCGCTTCATCGAAAACGGCTCTGGCTGCCGGGAAACTTTCGTAGAGGTCGCGACCCATCCCCACGTTCTGTGAACCCTGTCCGGGGAAAACAAAGGCTACCTTAGTCATCTCAATCAACCTCCCGGGTAAAATGATTAAGGAGATACTGGGACGCCGTTGGTAGGAGCGTTGTTATTCGGTCTTCTTGGGTGCCGCTTCCATTTTGATGACTTCCCGCCCGTTGTAGGTGCCGCAGGTCGGGCAGACATGGTGGGGCAATTTGGGGCTATGACACTGCGGGCAGGATTCCAACTGCGGCGCTTTGAGCGCGGAATGTGCCCGCCGGTCGCCCCTGCGTTTTGCGGTTATTTTCTTTTTTGGTAAAGCTGCCATAGTCTACTCCGTTCTTTCGCGTATTATTTTCTTACTTCGCTCAGTTTCGCCCATCGCGGGTCGGTAGTCTCCGGTGGGCACTTGCAGTCTCCCTTGTTCAGGTTCTGTCCGCAGCTCTGGCACAAGCCCGCGCAATTCTCCTTGCAGAGCGGCTTCATGGGCAGCGCCATCACAACATATTGTCTTATCGCCTCATCCACATCGATAGTATGGTGGTCGTCAATTCGGAAAGCCCCCGGCTCATCCGGCTCCGGCAGCGGCACCCCGCTGTTGATGTCAATCGTGGGGAGATATTCCTCCTGGAAGCGCACTGTGAACGGATAGCGGAAGGCGCTCAGGCAGCGGCTGCAGACCAGTTCCACTTCTCCGCTGAATTCACCATCCGCCAGGATGCCGCTCGGCGTGCGTATCAGTTTGACCTTACCGGACACCTCCCGGGTATTAATATCCTCGGCGGTAATTTCCGCCCCCTCAATATCATATTCCCGGACCGCGCCGATGTTATCATGAAGCAGCCCGGCAACGTTGATTTCCACAATCAGCTACTCCTACCCGCATAACTTAACTTTTAATTATAAGATAATAAAGCAGCGTGACGCAAGCGTGTCACCTCTTTAATTTCTGCACCATCAGCGGCACCACTTTGAACAGGTCTCCGACGATGCCGTAGGTCGCTACCTCGAAGATGGGGGCGCGGGGGTCGTCATTGATAGCGATGATGCACTCTGCCGTCTGCATCCCGGCGAGGTGCTGCACCGCCCCGGAAATGCCGCAGGCAATGTATAGCTTGGGGCAGACGGTCTTGCCGGTCTGTCCGACCTGGTGAGCGTAGGGCAGCCACCCCTCGTCCACCGGCGGGCGCGAGGAACCCAGCGCTCCGCCCAGTGCCTCCGCCAGCTCTTTAATCAGGGCAAAATTCTCCGTCTTGCCCAGCCCCCGTCCCCCCGCCACGATGACATCAGCATCCTCCAGCTTTACGGTCTGGGCCAGGTCGGCGACAAAGTCGAGCAGCTTCGTCTTGGCGGTGACTTTTTCATGGTTGAAATCGAGCTTGATGATTTGGCCTTTGCGGGTCTTGTCCGGTGTATTCCGCTTGAAAACGCGGGGGCGCACCGTCGCCATCTGGGGTCGTTGGGCGGGGCAGATGATGGTTGCCATGATGTTGCCGCCCCAGGCGGGGCGGGTCTGGAGCAAAAGCTTATTGGCAGGGTCGATTTCCAGCCCGGTGCAATCGGCGGTGAGTCCGGTCTTGAGCTGTGCCGCCACGCGGGGGATGAGCGCGCGCCCCAACGCGGTGGCGCCGGTGAGCACAATCTCCGGCTGGTGCTGCCGGATAAGGTTGACGAGCTGGCTGGCGCACAGCTCTTCCGGATTGGAAGCGAATTCAGAGCTATCTAATAGATAGACCTTATCGGCGCCGGCGGCAATCAGATTGTCCGCTTCCGTAATTCCCGAGCCGAAGCACACCGCGGTAAGCTCGGTCTGCAGGGTATTTGCCAGCTCTCTGCCCTTCGCCAGCAGTTCATAGCCGACGCCTTTTAGCTTGCTGTCCCGCTGCTCGGCGAAGACCCACACGCCGCGTCCGGCGCTCACCGGCGCAGCGACCGGAGCCGTCTCGATGTTGATGGCTTCGCTGGCGCAGGCGTCGCGGCAGGCGCCGCAGAGGGTGCAGCCTTCTTTGATGTGTATCTTATCATCGACTAATTCGATTAAGGCGTAGGGACAGACCGGCACGCAACTGCCGCAACCGATGCATTTATCAAGATCAACACTAATTCCCATAGATAGGTATCCTTAAAGTAATGTGTCATTCCCGCGAAAGCGGGAATCCGGAAGGCGAGGTGAAAACCCTTCTTGTTTTCCTTTTTTCAAAGGGGGCAAAACGCCCAATTACTTCTTCTTAATCCGGTATCTGATAACCGTCTTAATTACCTTGGCGTCTTGCGTGGTGAGGTACTCCTCCTCGTGCGCGCCGGCGAGTTCGTAACCGTTTTCCTGGATGAATCGGTGCAGCTTCTCGATGGATTCCTGCTCCTGGTCGTATGCCCCGAGGTGCAGGATTTGCGCCACCGTACCGTATGCCCACTCTTCAATCCGCACATCCGGACTGCCGATTTTCTGGGGCAGCGACTCGGTATCGGCGGGAATGGGCAAACCGGTCACAATCGTCCACTCGTTCATCGGCACGAGGTGCGCATCCGGGTAGCGGGAACGGAGCGGCCCGACCTTGAAGGTAGGCAGTCCTCTCTTTTTAAGGTCAAACTTGAGCGTATAGACTGCGCCATAGAGCGCCGGAAAGACCACGGGGAAGACTTTATCCGGAGCGCCTTTGCCGTAGACCACCGCCATTTTCTGGGCGGGCATTTCCAGGATTTGCGGGTCTGTCTTCAATTTACGGGGCATATATCCCTCCACCCTCCGGCAGATAGAGTTAGTATATCACGAGGGGGCAATCTAGGGAAGTTACCGTATCATTGCGAGGGTTCAAAACGACGAAGCAATCTCCTTCCCCCCTCGAGACTGCCTCGCTCGCAATGACATTATTGTCTGCCCTTGATGGTCAGGTCGATGACCGGCTGGCGGCGGATGCGCCACTCCTTGAGACACTGGAGGACTTCCTTATCGCTCGGCTCATTCCAGAACCGGTAAAAATCGGCGAGATAAAACTTTTGAGATGAGTCCACCACGCAAGCCACGACTTTATCCGCTCGCTTTGCCACCTCTTTGACTGTCTTTTCGTGGGCTACCGGTACCGCCACCACAATCTCGCGTGGGCGGCGGTGGCGTAAGGATTCGACCGCAGCCATCATGGTGTAGCCGGAAGCCATGCCGTCATCCACGATGATGATTGTCTTATCGCTGGTGATGGCGGGCGGGCGCTCTTGGTGATAGAGCAGGCTGCGCTGGCGGATGTTCGCCCGCACCTGGCTCACCTGGTAATTAATCTGCTGCGGGGTCAGTCCGGCCTGCTTGACGACGGCATCGTTGAGGATGGTGGTGCCGTCATCGGTGACCGCGCCGAAGCCGCCCTCCGGACTGAGGGGCAGGGGAATCTTGCGGGAAATGACCAGGTCGAAATCGGCATCGAGCGCCAGGGCGACGCCCAGCGCCACCGGCGCGCCGCCGTTGGGGATGGCCATGACCACGCATGTTCTGCCCTTGTATGCCGCCAGCTTGGCGGCAAGCTTATGCCCGGCATCATAGCGATTTTCGAAAGCCGGTTCTTTAGTAGTATGCCTCAAGTAGTTCTCCTCTCTGGTTTACGAGATAATGCGGAATTGGTTGACATCGACGAGACCCTGGTCGGTCAGGCGCAACTCCGGGATAACCGGCAGCGCTAAAAACGAGAGCGCGGCGAAGGGCGCGGGCAGTTTTGCGCCCAGTTCTTTTGCGAGATGCTCTATACGGTCCATCTTACCGGCGACCTGCTCCAGCGGCTCATCAGAGAGCAACCCGGCGATGGGCAACCCCAGGCTGGCCAGCACCTTGCCCCCCGCCGCCACCGCCAGCCCGCCCCGGTGTCTTTCTATTTCTTTGATGGCGGCAATAATGTCTTCGTCAGTCGTTCCCACTGCTACGATATTGTGGGAATCGTGTGCGATAGATGTCGCCAGGGCGCCCCGCTGCAAGCCGAAGCCGGTTACGAGCGCCGCGCCGATGTTGCCGGTAGCGTGATGTCTTTCTATCACCACCAGCTTCAGCAGGTCGCGGTTGGTATCTGGTATCACCGTCCCGTTGACTACCTTGACCTTTTCCTGCCGCATCCTGGTGATGATTTGCCCGGGGACAACCTCGATAACCGGCTGGCTTTCCCCCAGCGGCTTTATCCTGAGGTTCTCGGCGGTGAAAGGTTTTATCTTCACGGTGCGGGTGAGCTTACCTGTTTCGCACCGGTAAGCTTCAAATAGGGGACGTCCATCATGCGCCACCAGCTTGCCGCGATAATAGACGGAACTAACCGTTAAGTCTTTCAAATCAGCGAAAACTACCAGATTGGCGAAATATCCCGGGGCGACGGCGCCCAGTCCATCCAGGCGGAAGTAGCGGGCGGGGTTGATGGTGGCAAGCTGGAGAGCGCGCACCGGCTCCAGGCCGCGGCGGATAGCCTTGCGCACCACGGCATCGATGTCGCCATCGCGCAGGAGGTCGGCGCAGGATCGGTCGTCCACCACGAAAAGACAGCGCGGGTAGGTCTTATCGGTGACCAGTGGCAACAGGGTGTCCAGGTTCTTTTCCGAGGAGCCTTCACGAATCATGATGAACATGCCGCGCCGGAGTTTTTCCTCCGCTTCGGCAAAGTTGACCGACTCGTGGTCGGAGCCGATTCCCGCGGCGAGGTAGGCGTTCAGGTTTTTCCCGCTCAGCCCGGGGGCGTGGCCGTCCACTGATTTTCCGGTGGTAGCGGTAATCTTGCTTAATACTGGAGCATCCGCGCCGAGTACGCCGGGGAAGTTCATCACCTCCCCCAGTCCGATGCAGTTATGCCAGCGCAGGATGCGGCGGATATCTTCGGGGGTAATCGCGGCGCCGGCAGTCTCCAGGTGGGTGGCGGGGACGCAGGAGGGCGCCATTAAAAACAAATCCAGGGGCAAGCGGCGGGCGCAGTCCAGCACGTATTTCATGCCTGCCAGACCGCTGACATTGGCAATCTCGTGGAGGTCAGTCACTATTGCGGAGGTGCCGTGCGGCACGACGGCGCGGGCATACTGCCCCACATCCAGCAGCGAGCTTTCCAGGTGGGTGTGTCCGTTAATCAAGCCCGGTGAAAGAAATTTGTCCTCGAGGTCGATGATTTGCTTCGCCTGGCGGTAATCGCTGATGCCGGCGATGCGGTCGCCGCTGATGGCAACATTACCCCTTTCAATATCGCCGTTGAAGGTATTGATAATCCGGGCATTCGCCAAAATAAGGTCGGCGGGCTGGTCGCCGCGGGCGACCGCAATCAACCGGGCGAGTTTCGTGCTCACGGTTTTTCCTCCAGTATGCAGATATCCGGCAGGTTGCGGTACTGCTGGTCGCAGTCCAGTCCGTAGCCGACGAGGAACTGGTCGGGTACGTTGCAGCCGAGGTAATCGATATCAAGAGGGACGCGGCGGCGGGCGGGTTTATTGAGCAATGCGCACAGCTTGAGCGATGCCGGTGACTTGCGGCGCAGATATCTCATGATGAAGGCAGTAGTCAGCCCGGTATCCACGATATCTTCGATAACGAGCACATCTTTGCCTTTGATGGGGGTGGTGAGAGCCTGCGGCATTTTCAATCGTCCGGTGGTCTCGGTACCGGAGTAGCTGGCGAGGCGGACGAACTCCAGCTCCAGCGGGAAATCGAGCCGGCGTACCAAATCCGCCATGAAAATAAAAGCGCCCTTGAGCACGCCGATAAGCAGGGGATTTTTATCGTGGTAGTCCCTGGTGATATCCGCTGTCAGCTTCCCTGTGACAGCGGATATCTCATCATGGGAAAGCAGAACTTTAAGTTTCCGGTTATCCATGCTAGGGAAATTATAGCCTGCCGTCTTAGTTTAGTGCAAGGGCAGGTTAGAGGTTGAGTAAATGTCATTCCTGCGTAAGCGGGGATCCAGCAGGGGAGGGGGGATTCTGGATTTTCGGGGCAAGCTTGAGGATGATAATATACCGTAAGGGAGCTTTTTGGTAGCAGGGAAAACCTGAAGAGGGGCGTATTGTACGCCCCTCCACATTAGCCCCGGGTATATGAGCCACAATCTAAGCAATCCTTTAACGCGGCCGGCATTGCTTCTTTGCCGTGACTCCTTGCAATGACTATGTTTTGCTACTTTACTTCGACAGTAGCGCCGGCTGCTTCCAGCTTGGTCTTCGCCGTGTTGGCTTCTTCCTTGCTCACGTTCTCCTTGACTGGCTTGGGAGCGCCTTCAACCAGGTCCTTAGACTCTTTCAAGCCGAGGTTGGTGAGCTCGCGGACCGCCTTGATGACGTTAATCTTGTTCGCGCCGATTTCCTTGAGGATGACGGTGAACTCGGTCTTTTCTTCAGCAGCGGGGGCGGCTCCAGCGGCAGCTCCACCAGCCGGTGCGGCGGCGACGACCGGTGCGGCGGCAGTGACGCCGAATTCGGTCTGCAGGGTTTTAACCAGCTCCGCCAGTTCCAGAACGTTCATACCCTTGATGGCATTCATGATTTCTTCAGTAGTCATTTGTTTCTCCGTCCTCCGATTATATTTGTCTGATATTTAATAAATGCCGACCGTGTGTCAGCACGAGTTTCCTTATGCTTTGGGCGCGGCCTCCAGTTGCTTGCGGTGGCCTTCCAGCACGTTGACTAATCCGCTCAAAGGGCTGGCGAGATAAGTGATGAAAATAGCGATGGGGCTCTGCATCCCGGCGAGCACCTGGCTGATGAGCACTTCTCGGGAAGGCAGGGTCGCCAGGGTCTGGATGTCCTGCTCGGTGAGCAGATTGCCCTTGAGGAAGCCGCTCTTGATTTTAAGGGCGGACTTGGTGCTGCGGATGTGCTCGGTGAGGATTTTGGCAGGATGGGAGACATCGTCGTACCCGAGGACGACCGCCGCTGGTCCGGCAAAGGACTTTGTGAGGTCTTCCCGTCCCGCATTTTTGGCGGCGATTTCCGCGAGGGTGTTCTTGACCACTTTGAGGCTGATGCCGGCTTCCCGCAGTTTTTTGCGCAGGATATTAAGTTCGGGGGTGGGGATGCCGCGGTAATCGGTAATCACGCCGATGCTGGCTTTCCCGAACGCTTCCTGGAGCTCTTCGATAACCTTCGCCTTGTGTTCCCGTGGCATTTTTTCATCCTCCTGAAGTGACGCTCAAAAAAGAAAGTCCCTGCGCCATGCACAAGGACTCTCAAATCTATCGATTTCTTGATTCCTCGGCAGGCAGACTCATTAAGCCGCGAGCGGCACCCGCTGTCTTAGGATACTATATTCAATTTAAATTTATCTTAGCACAATATATCAGTAAAACGCAATCAGTATTAGGCGGCGGTCAAAGTGAGAGTACTGGAAAGGTCGAGCTTAATGCTCGGCCCCATGGTGGTTTTGATGTAGGCACTCTTCACGTACTGTCCCTTGGCGCCCGCCGGCTTGGCCTTGACGACCGCCTCTATGATGGCGGTCAGGTTCGCCAGCAGCGCATCCGGCGCGAAGCTGGCTTTGCCCACCGGCACATGGATAATGGCGGTGCGGTCCAGTTTGTACTCAACGCGTCCCTTGCGGGAATCGCCAATAACGCGGGGCAGGTCATCATCGGCAACCACCGTGCCCGCCTTGGGATTGGGCATGAGCCCCTTGCGGCCCAGGATTTTACCCAGCCTGCCTACTTTGCCCATCATTTCCGGAGTGGCGATGGCAACATCGAACTCCAGCCAGCCCCCCTCAATCTGCTTGATAATATCATCATTACCGACGATATCCGCGCCGGCTTCTTTAGCAGTCCGCTCCGCTTCGCCCTGCGCAAAGACGAGGACACGCACCTGCTTGCCCAGTCCGCCGGGCAGGATGGCGACTCCTCTCACCTGCTGGGTGGCGTCCCGCGGGTCGAGCCCCATGCGCAGGTGCAACTCGATAGTCTCGTCAAATTTAGTATGCGTTGTCTTTTTAACCAGCTCAACGGCTTCCTGTGGTCCGTAAGCCTTACTGGGTTCGATGAGTTTAGCGGTTTCCTGATATTTCTTTCCGTGTTCTGCCATCTTATTCTACCTTAATCCCCATACTTCGGGCGGAGCCTTCAATCAGGCGTTCCGCAGCTTCGATGCTGTTGGCGTTGAGGTCTTTCACTTTGGCTTTGGCGATTTCCCGCAGCTTTTCGCGGGAAAGCGTAGCGGCGACGTCATGCCCCGCTGTACCGGAGCCTTTCTCCAGTCCCAGGGCTTTCTTCAGCAGGTCGGCGGCGGGCGGTGTCTTCGTGACGAAAGTGAATGACCGGTCCTCGTAGACGGTGATTTCTACCGGGATAACCGAGCCAGCCTGGGAAGCGGTGCGCTCATTGTAGTCCTTGCAGAAAGCCATGATGTTGATACCGTGCTGGCCCAGTGCGGGACCGACCGGGGGCGCCGGGTTTGCCTGTCCGGCGGGAATCTGTAATTTGATGATTGTCTTGACCTTTTTTGCCATGTTATCTCCTCAGGGGGGGGCTAGAGCTTTTCAATCTGGAGTAAATCCAGCTCCACCGGTGTTTCCTGCCCGAACAGGGACAGGAGCACTTTGACCTTGCCCTTTTCCATATTTATCTCGTCAACCACTCCGACAAAATCGATGAACGGCCCGTCAATGACGCGCACGCTCTGTCCTCTGCGGAAGCCCACTTTCACGCGGGGAGCTTCGGCGCTCATCTGTTTAAGAATGTCATTGACGCCCTTTTCATCCAGCGGCGTGGGTTTGCCCGTGCTGCCGACGAAGCCGGTGACGCCGGGCGTGTTGCGTACCAGAGTCCAGGTCTGGTCCGTCATTTTCATCTGGACGAGGACGTATCCGGGCAGGGTCTTGCGGGTGACCGTGCGGCGCCGCCCGCTCTTGACTTCAATTTCTTCCTCGGTGGGTATCACCACCTGGTAGATTGCATTGCCGGAGTCCATGTACTTGATACGCTGCTCCAGGTTTTTCTTGACCCGGTCTTCATGCCCGGAGTAAGTATGGATGACAAACCACTGTTTTTCGTCGACCGCCACAGATAACCTCTCTCCCAATGTCTCTCCCATGGTAAAAGCTACGGGGCAGATAATTGACTATTCACAGGAGTCCATTATCTGCCCAGGATAAGCTTGTCAATCAGAGCAGTAAAGCCGTAGTCCAGCGCGCCCAGCACCAGGCCGGCGATGCCGGCCACGAGCAAGACCAGGGTGGTGAGATAAATAACCTCCCGCCGGCTGAGCCAGACCACTTTTTTAAGCTCGTCAACGATGCCGATAAAGTACCGGATTAATCTTGCACCGGGGCTGTGCCTGACCGCAGAATTAACTTTCATGTTATAGACGTCCCGCGCCCGAAGGCAACAGGGCTATTTGGTCTCCTTGTGCGGCTTATGCGCGCGGCAACGGGGACAGTACTTCGTCAGCTCCATGCGCTGCGAATCGTTTTTCCGGTTCTTTGATGTAGTATAGTTTCTCTCCTTGCACTCGGTGCAGGCAAGGTAGATAACACCTCTTGCGTCCGTTTTCTTTGCCATAAACCTCTACTCTATTATCTTGATGATGCCGCCCGCGCCGACCGTCCTGCCGCCCTCGCGTATAGCGAAGCGCAGACCGGGTTCCAGGGCTACCGGGTAAATCAATTTAATTTTCATTTTGATATGGTCGCCGGGCATGACCATCTCGACGCCTTCGGGGAGCTCAATGCTGCCGGTAACATCCGTCGTGCGGATGTAGAACTGCGGCTTGTAGCCGTTGAAGAACGGGGTATGGCGGCCGCCCTCGTCTTTGCTCAGGACGTAGACCTCGGCTTCGGCATAGGTGTGCGGTTTGATGGAGCCGGGAGCTGCCAGCACCTGACCGCGCTCGATATCTTCGCGCTCTACGCCGCGGAGGAGCAAGCCGACCGCATCGCCGGGCTCGGCGGTGTCCAGAATCTTGTGGAACATTTCCAGGCTGGTGACCACCACCTTGCGTGCCTCATGATGCAGACCAACGATTTCAACTTCGTCGCCGCCTTTGACCGTACCGCGCTCTACCCTGCCGGTGGGCACGGTGCCGCGGCCCTTGATACTGAATACGTCTTCGATGGACATCAGGAACGGCTTGTCCTTCGGACGAGGCGGAATGGGGATGAAATCATCTACGGCATCCATCAGCTTGAGGATAGCGCCGCACCACTTGCATTCTCTCTTGCCGCAGCCGCATTCCAGGGCTTTGACGGCGCTAACGCGGACGACCGGTGTCTTATCACCGGGGAATTCGTATTTAGAAAGCAGTTCCCGCACTTCGACTTCGACGAGTTCAAGGAGTTCTTCGTCTTCCATCAAATCTACCTTGTTCAGGGCGACGACGATGTAGGGCACCTGCACCTGGCGTGCCAGCAGGACGTGCTCCCGGGTCTGGGGCATCGGGCCGTCCGGGGCACTGACCACGAGGATAGCGCCATCCATCTGGGCGGCGCCGGTAATCATGTTCTTAATAAAGTCGGCATGGCCGGGGCAGTCGACATGGGCGTAGTGCCGCTTGGCGGTCTCGTATTCCACGTGGGCGATAGCGATGGTCATGCCGCGGGCTTTCTCTTCCGGGGCGGCATCAATCGATTCGAAGGCTTTGAATTGCGTCCCGACGCCAGCCTGCTTCGATAGCACCAGCGTGATTGCCGAGGTGAGAGTAGTTTTGCCGTGGTCGACGTGACCGATGGTGCCGACGTTTACGTGTGGTTTCGTCCTGTCAAATTTCTGCTTAGCCATATCTTCCTCCGTTTATTTCCGAGCCCACAATCAGATTCGAACTGATGACCCCGCCCTTACCAAGGGCGTGCTCTACCTACTGAGCTATGTGGGCACATTGTTTCTATTATACAGATATTTATTATTTGTTGTCTAGAGGAGCTTGCTCCCACATTCATATGGTGGAGGGAGCAGGATTCGAACCTGCGTAGCCCTTAGGGCGGCAGATTTACAGTCTGCTCCGATTGGCCGCTCCGGCATCCCTCCCCAGTACCTATCCCCAGCCCGAGGAGGGAGTCGAACCCGTCAACCTACCGATTACAAGTCGGTTGCGCTGCCATTGCGCTACTCGGGCACTGTCTTGCCAGCCATACTGGCAAACTCATGCTTAACCTTCGTATTATAGGGAATGGGTTAAATAAAAGTCAAGGCGAATGATGGTGTTCCTTACTACACCCTTCCGGCTTATCTCTGCTTCCGGGTGTGGTAAAGGGGAGACACGGCGCGGAGCTTGCTCACGATACGGGGCAGGACTTCCAGAACCCGGTCGATTTCCGCTTCGGTCGTCCATTTGCCCATGGTGAAGCGCAGCGAGCCGTGAGCCAGGTCGGCGGGAAGCCCCAGTGCCCGCAGGACGTGGGACGGTTCGAGGCTGCCGGAGCTGCACGCCGAGCCGGTGGAAGCGCAAATCCCGGCGAGGTCGAGATTCAGGCACATCGACTCTCCCTCGACATAGCTGATGCTGATGTTGGCGTTGTTGGGCAGGCGGAAAGCGAGCGGGCCGTTAAGGCGGCAGTCATCGATGCGCTGCAGGATTCCCTTAATCAGTTTGTCACGCAGGAAGGTCAGACGCTGGATTTCCTCGGTAATTTCCCGCCGGGCGATGCGTACCGCTTCCCCCAGCCCGACAATGCCGGGGACATTGTGCGTGCTGGAGCGCATGCCGCTTTCCTGTCCGCCCCCGTGCAGGAGAGGGGCGATTCTGGTGCCTTTCCGGATGTACAGCGCGCCCACTCCTTTTGGCCCGTACAGCTTGTGCGCCGACATCGCCAGTAAATCGACTCCCAGCTCGTTAACATCGCCGCGCAGGTGTCCCGTCGTCTGTACCGCATCGGTATGGAAATAAACGCCGGCGGCGCGGGCAATCTTACCGATTTCGGCAATGGGCTGGATAGTGCCGATTTCGTTATTGGCGTGCATGATGGAAATGAGAATCGTTTTAGGAGTAATCGCTTTCTTAAGAGTATCGGGGTCGACCCTGCCTTCGCCGTCCACCGGCAGGCAAGTTACAGCAACCCCGGTCTCTTCCAAGAATTTGCAGGTTTCCAGCACGGCATGGTGCTCGATGGCGCAGGTGATAATATGGTTGCCCTTTTTACGGTTGGCGTAAGCCACGCCCTTGATGGCGAGGTTATCCGCCTCGGTGCCGCCGCTGGTGAAGGCGATTTCCTCGCTGCCCGCGCCGATAAAACCGGCGACCTCGCCACGGGCGGCCTCAACCGCTTCCTTTGCCTCCTGTCCGCAGGCATGGATACTGGAAGGGTTGCCGTACGTCCTGGTAAAAAAGGGCCGCATTGCCTTCACTACATCCGGATGTACCGGTGTCGTCGCGGCGTAATCAAGGTAGATACGCTTCATTGATTTTCCTGTAAGTAGCGCTGGTTTTCCCTGTATGATTCAGCTTATCGCAGCCAATAAGGAATATCAAGTAATAACCGGTCATTCCTGCGAAAACGGGAATCCAGTGGGCGAACGCATTCTGGATTCCCGGGTCAAGCCCGAGAATGCCATATTTAAGCACTCTGATTACCTCAGACTTTTGTAAAATCCATATCTCTGCTAAAATTGATTTGGATATGAAACGCTATCTCGGAATCGATGTCGGTTCGGTGAATGTCAAACTGGCGCTCATTGATGAAGGTGGTGAAATCCTTCATCTGGGTGTCCAGCGCATCGCCGGTAATCCGAAAATTGCCATAAATACGCTTTTGAAGCGCCTGAGTGAAAAATTTCGCCTTGATGAGATTGCCGCCGCCGGCGTTTCCGGCTCCGGTAAAGGCGCCGTTCCGCCGGCGTTCCACTGGGCGGAGTACAGCAGTTCTCTGGCGATAATATCAGGCTTGCTGCACCATCATGCGGATGCCAAAACGATTATCCAGATTGGCGGGCAAAGCTCACTGGCGGTGGTGCTGGAAGACGGACTGAAGAAGCCGTGGAAGGTCGCCGCCAATCCCCTCTGCGCCGCCGGCACGGGCAGATTTTTAGAGCAGCAGGCTTACCGGCTCGGCATCGGAATCGAGGACTTTGCCGGTCTGGCGTTGAAATGCCAGGGAGCCCCGCCCCGCATCGCCGCCCGTTGCAGCGTTTTTGCCAAGAGCGACCTGATTCACCTCCAGCAGAAGGGCGTTCCGGTGTCAGCCATGCTCTACGCCTTGTGCGAGAGTATCGCCCGCATGGTTGCCTCTCTCCAGAAAGGCACTTTCCCTCCGCCGGTCTATTTCGTCGGCGGGGTTGCCGCCAACGCTGCCATTATCAAAGCGCTCAGCGAAGTGCTTGCGGCAAGGAACGGGCAACCTGTCGAAGTCATTGTTCCGCAAAATTATCTCTATATGGAAGCGCTGGGGGCGGCGCTGCTTTCCCGCGATAAGATTTCGGCAGTTAATTTGTTGCCGGAAGGCGATGCCCGCCAGCGCTATTTCGAAATGCCCCGGCTGCCGGAAGTTTCCCTGCCAAGTAACGGGGCAAAACTGGCCATCAATGCGTCGCTCCGGGGCTACCTCGGCGTCGATGTCGGCTCGACGAGCACCAAGGCAGTCATCATGGACGAGTCCGGAAAAACCATTCTCGCCAAGCATTATCTCATGACGGCGGGACGCCCTGTGGATGCGGTGAAGGAGGTCTTCCGCAATCTGCGGCAGGCGGGCGCGGACAACGTTGCCATCGCCGGCGTGGGCGTGACCGGCTCGGGGCGCTATCTCATCGGCAGCATGATTGGCGCCGACCTGATTAAGAACGAGATTACCGCCCAGACCCGGGCGGCTTATGACATCGACCCGGAAGCGGATATTATTGAAATCGGCGGGCAGGACTCCAAGCTGGTCATCAAGCGCAACGGCGTTGTTGTGGACTACCAGATGAATAAAGCCTGCGCCGCCGGTACCGGCAGCTTTATTGATGAGCTTGCCGAGATGCTCGGCGTTTCCGTGAAAAGCGGCGAGTTCGCCGAGCTTGCGTTCACCGCGCCGCACACCATCGATTTGGGTACGCGCTGCGCCGCGTTCATGGGACAGGCGGTGTCCTCCGCCCAGCAGGAGGGTGTGCCCTTGCCCATCATCACCGCCAGCCTGGCGAACTCCATCGCCAAGAACTACCTTTCCAAGGTAGTGGGGACGCGCAAGCTGGGCGACCGGATTATCCTTACCGGAGCGGTCTTCTATAACCGGGCGGTGGTTGCTGCCTTTAGCGACCAGCTAAAAGGTAAAACCCTTACCGTAGCGGAACACCGCGAAGTCTCCGGGGCCATCGGCGCCGCCCTGCTGGCGAAAGAGTCGATGAATGGGGCTGAATCAAAGTTCAAAGGTTTTACGAAGGTCATCGAAGGGGATTATAATCTTTCCACCTTTACCTGCCAGGGCTGCGATAACAACTGCGCCATCACCCAGATGAAAATGCCCGGGGAAAAGCCGACTTTTTACGGCAGCCGCTGCGACCGCTACGACAGCACGCTCAGCCAGGCGAAGCGGGAGACCTTCTTCGATGAGCGGGAAAAGCTGCTCTTCCGCGATTATCATGCAGGTACGGGCAGCGGCCCGCTGGTAGGCATCCCGCGCGCCTTGATGGTATATGACTACGCGCCGCTGCTCATCGGGTTTTTGAATGCGCTGGGAGTCAGGGTGGCGCTCTCCGGTAAGACCAGCAAGCAAATTATGGAGCACGCCATCGAGCTGGCTTATACCGATAGCTGTTTCCCCATGAAGCTGCTACACGGGCACGCCGCCGCTTTGAAAAACGCCGATTATATTCTCTACCCCTGCGCGATTCGACTGGGCAAGAAAGATGGTGAAGAAGACCAGAAATACGCCTGTCCGCTCATCCAGGCTTCACCATACATT
Source organism: Dehalococcoidales bacterium (assembly GCA_028712355.1). Taxonomy (GTDB): domain Bacteria; phylum Chloroflexota; class Dehalococcoidia; order Dehalococcoidales; family RBG-16-60-22; genus JAQTQH01. The sequence continues at coordinate 33,433 of JAQTQH010000001.1, read as the reverse complement.
GTACGGCAGGTGCTCGGTCTCGGGGACAAATTGCTTATTCCCATCATCGATTTCAGTCGCGGCGATGCTGATGTCATCAAAAACCTGGCGGATATCGCGGTGCGGCTGGGCTTCAGTAAAGATGCGGGCAGGCAAGCTGCTGCGGCGGGCATAGATGCCCAGCGCAGGTTTGAAGCCGATCGAACGGTGCTGGGCGAAAAGCTCCTCGAGCAATTACGCGAAAGCGATAAGCTTGGTGTTGTCCTCCTCACCCGCTCCTACATGTCACAGGACTCCGGGGCGAACCTGGGCATCGCGGAAAAGCTGGCGCAGCTCGGCGTGGTGCCGGTGCCGCTGGACTTCCTGCCGCTGGCCTCAATCGACCCGAAAAAATACTCGGACCGTCCCTACTGGTCGTACGAAGGCAAGTTCATCGCCGGGGCTGCCATCAGCGCGAATGCCTCTCGGCTCTACAGCCTGGCGCTGACCAACTTCGGCTGCGGTCCCAATTCGTTTATTATCAAACTGCTGGAAGATATCATGGGGAGCAAGCCGCTGGGGCAACTGGAAATCGACGAACATGCCGCCGAGGCGGGACTGGTCACACGACTGGAAGCCTATGTTGACACTATCACCAGCTATGCCCGCGCCCGGGGAGAAGTCCAAGCCCCGCGGAGGGACATTTACCGTGGTACGAATACGAGTATCAGCGCCGGGAAGACCGTGCTCATCCCGCGCATGACGCCCCATGCGGAAGCCGTCGCCGCGGCGATGGTATCTTATGGCGTAAAGGCGGTCGTTCTGCCTGAGCCCGATGAACGCAACCTGCTTTATGCTAACCAGTATACCGCCGGTACCGAATGCCTGCCTTACCGTGTTACTCTGGGAGATTTCCTGCGCTATTTTCACGAGCACAACGGCGACGGACTGGATAATGTCGAAGGCTTGATGAGCGGCTCGTACGGGCCGTGCCGCCTCGGCAAATACGCCGTCGAGCAAATCCGGGTGCTTAAGGATGTGGGCTTCAATTTGCCCATCCGCACGACCGTGTCCAATAACGCCTACCGCGACCTGAACCTGGGTCCCGGCTTCGAGCGGCTCGCCTGGAAAGGCATCGTTACTGTGGACTACCTGCAGAAGCTACTCTGGCGCACCCGTCCTTACGAAAAGGAGAAGGGCGCGGCGGATAAATTGTTTGACGAATATTTGAAAGAGATTGCCGGCGCTATTAGTAATAAGGTAAATCTGAGAGGTGTTTTACGCAAAGCCCCGGCGGACTTCATGGCTCTCGTTGATAAGGAACTGCCGCGCCGTCCGCTGGTGGGCATCAATGGGGAAATCTACCTGCGCTCCAACCGCTTCAGCAACCGCGACCTGGTGCGGGTGTGCGAAGCGGCTGGTCTGGAAGCGGCCGTTTCACCGATGGGCGAGTGGATTAGATATACTTCTTACCGTAATCTGGAAGATGCCGTCAAGAACCGCAGGCTGTCTCAGACGGTCAGGAGCTATCTCCGCAAGCTGGTGCAGGAGCGTGATGAGGGAGGAATTGCCGGCTATTTCCATGGCGTGGTGGATGGGCATGAGCCAGCGACCGGGGAAATCCTGGCGAAATCAGCGCAATATCTCTCGCCGCGATGCGGCAGCGAGGCGGTGCTCAGCATCGGCAGCGGCATCGATTGGCTGGAAAATCCGGAATTCGCCGGGGTGATTTCCGTCATGCCGCACGGCTGCATGCCCGGCGGAATCGTGGCGGCGATGGCGGAGAAGTTCAGCACGGCATACGAGAAGCCCTGGATTAGCCTGACCTACGACGGCTTCATCGAGTCGAGCAACATGGTCAAAATTAACGAGTTCGCCGAGTTGGTCAAGTTTTGTAACGAGAACGGGCGAAAGACTTAAAGCCCGATTGTCATTCTCAGTCTTGACCTGAGAATCCAGCGCCCTTTCTTCGCTGCTGGATTCCCGCTTTCGCGGGAATGACACCGACTTTTGCCAACATTTCCAGTTTAAAGTATGACGCCCTGCTCTTTCAGCTTGCCGATGTCTTCCCAGTCATAGCCGAGTTCCAGCAGTACTTCCTCGGTGTGCTGTCCGATTTCCGGGGCGGGTGTCCTCAGGGAAGGAGGATTCTGCCGGAACCGGACCGGGGTATTCACCATCTTGATGGGGCCCATTGCCGGATGCGGCACTTCCCCGAAGAAATCATTGGCGGTTGCCTGGGGGTCCCCGGCGACTTCGGCGGCTGTTTCAATCCGCCCGTAGATGCAGTCATGGGCTTTGAAAAGCTGCTCCCATTCGGGGCGTGTTTTTGTGATAAAAATATCATCAAGTATCTTGATGAACTCGCGGCAGTTGGCGGCGCGGGCGTCCATATCCTTGAAGCGGGGGTTGTTCTGTAAATCCAGCCGGTTTATGGCGCGGCAAAAGCCGGGCCACTGCACATCCGATTGCAGCATGGCGAGCTGGAAATAGCGGCCTTCCTTGGTGCGGTAATAGTTGAACAGGGGGTTTTCGGCGATGGTGCGGTCTTTTTGCGGCAGCGGCGTGCCCATGAGAGCGGCCTGAACGTCTTCCGAGACTGTCCATACCGCAGCATGGTATAGCGATACTTCCAGCGCCTGTCCCTTGCCCGTTTTTTCCCGGTGATACAGGGCAGCCATGATGCCACTTAGCTCATGGGCGGCGGTAACGCGGTCCATCATGCCGCCGCGTTCCATCGGCGGGGGCATGCCCGGCTCGGCGATTCCCTGCTGAATGCCGGAACGCGCCCAGGCGGCGGTATGGTCGAAGCCGCGCTCGTCCTTGTCCGGCCCTTTCGACCCGTACCCTGTAACAATGGAGTATATCAGGCGGGGGTTGATCTTGCGGAGAGTTTCATAGTTGATATTGAGCCTTTCCAGCGAGGAGGCCTGGTAATTGGACATAAAAATATCGTAATTCCGGATGAGCTTATCGAAGACAGCGCGGCCGGCGGGCGATTTGAGGTTGAGGGCGATGCTCCTCTTGTTGCGGTTCAAATAAGAAAAATACCAGTGTATTTCCGTTCCGTTTCTGCGGAGAATCGGCGGTATTTTTTCGATAGTCTTGAAACCGCGCGCCATGTCTCCGGTGAGCGGCTCCAGCTTGAGAACATCCGCGCCCCAGTCGCCCATCGTCGCCGCGGCAGCGGGCACGACCACCACGTGTCCCATTTCCAGGACCTTAACGCCTTCTAGGATGCCTGCCATCTTAACCTCCGTGTAAAAGCTACTGTGAAAATGTTATGGTTTTATTGAGGTTCTGTCAATATCTGTCATGGCGAGGAATGATAGCGGCGAAGCAATCTCAATTGCGGCAAAAATTGATTTGACTCTTTCTGGGGAAGGATGATATTGCATTGGCAACAATGATTGGGATGGTGTCAACGGAAGATTCAGATAAGTTTGACAAACCGTATGCCGATGCGGAATAATCGCAGGGGTGGCAGCCCTTGCCACGATTTGTGAGGTGAACTATGTTTCTGAACCTGCCCGAGCTGCCGGAAGACCTGAAAAAACTGATGAGCATCGCCACCGACCTGGAACTCACGCCCAAATTGCGTAGTGATGCCATCGAGTCCATCGCTAACGCACGCTCCTATGAAGCTCTCCTCGTCCTGCTCGCCCTCGTGGCGGATGAAAAGCTCACTTTCGCAGAACGGGACCTGGCCTTGAAAAGAGTGCGTGAACTCATCAAGCATAACCGCTGATTCTTTTCGGACGATTAACTGATGAATATTGAAATCGGCATCATCGGTCTGCCGTTGAGCGGCAAGACCACTGTTTTCAACACGCTGACCAGCGGTAAAGCGGATACCACCAGCCGCGCTCCGGAAGCTAAAGGACACATCGGCACAGCGAAGGTACCGGACCCGCGCATTCAGGTGCTTTCCAATTTGTTCAAATCCGCCAAACAAGTGCCGGTGGAAATCGGCTATATTGATATCGGGGCTTCTTTGAAGTCGCCAGCCAAAGAGAAGGGCATCGCCGGCGAACTGCTCAATCAACTCAGCAAAACAGACGCCCTGATTAATGTCGTGCGCGCTTTCAATGAAGAGAGCGTCCCCCACCCCGCTGGCAGCATCGATGTGAAGCGGGATATCGCCGCGATGAACCTTGAACTCGCCTTTTCCGATATCGCCATTATCGAACGGCGGCTCGAGCGCATCGAGTCATCGATGAAGGGTGCCAAGCCTGCCGACCGTCAGAGCGCGCTCCGCGAAAAGGAAATCCTGCTTAAAATCAAGGCGGAGCTGGAAAAAGAGATTCCCATCCGGGAAATGGGGCTGGAAGCTGCCGAGCTGAAATCACTGGCTAATTATCAGTTCCTCACCGCAAAGCCGCTCCTCATCGTGGTTAACATCAGTGAAGACCAGCTCCCGCAGGCAGTAACGCTGGAAGCCGAACTGAACCGGAGCTACGCCCGCCCGCGCTGCGGCGTCATTACGCTATGCGGCAGGCTGGAGATGGAACTCGCTCAGCTGGATGAGTCCGCCCGCGAAGCTTTCCGTGCCGACTTCGGCATCAAGGAATCCGCGCTGGAGCGCACTATTAAACTTTCCTACGAATTACTCGGGTTGATCACCTTCTTGACCACCGGTCCCGACGAGACCCGTGCCTGGACCGTACCTTCCGGCACTCCGGCGCCCCGCGCGGCCGGGAAGATTCACTCCGACCTGGAGCGGGGCTTCATCCGCGCCGAGGTCATCGGCTACGATGACCTGGTCAGGTGCGGCGGCATCGCCGAGGCGCGAAAAAAAGGACTGCTGCGATTGGAAGGCAAGGAATATATCATAAAAGAAGGCGATGTCGTCACCTTCCTGTTTAATGTTTAGCGCAACGTTTCACGAACAGTTTGAGCCCTTCCTGCTTGATCACGGTTACCGCCTCATCCTGTTTTAAGTCCCCTTCCAGTGATTCCGCAGTCCAGAGTTCGCCTCCGATTTTTACCATCCCCTGCGGCGCCAGCGGTTCGGTGACTTTGCCGGTACAGCCGCTCATGGCTGGCAAGCCGGCGAGGGCGGCTTTTTTTAGGGCGCGCGTCCCCAGCTTGAAATAAAAAACGGAAAAAGCCCCCCAGAGAACCATTGTTACGAAAAGCAGCGGCAGCGGCAGGTTAATCCCCAGGTAGGGCAGCCCGTAAAGCCAGAGCAGCACCATGGCGGCTTCTTCTACCAGCGTGGTGAATATTGCCATTATCAGCCGGAACAGCATTCAGCTTGAATCCTCCGTAATTTATTATAACACGGCTTAATTTTGGAAGAACCACCCCTCTTTTTGTACACTCCCTCTCCAGCTAAATGTATCTCGGTATAATAGTTGACTCTTACGGGAGAGGACAGGGTGAGGTAAACACGGTATTGCAAACACAATTGAGCAAAACCGACTTACAAAAGGTCTTGACAAAAGAAAAAAGGTATGTTATCGTTTACTAACAAAGTAAACGCTTGCTTACTTACGCCTCGTTTATAAAGCAGAATTCGTCTGCCGTAATTAGCAATAACGCTGCATTTTTCTGAAAGGAGAGGGCAATGGAGGAAACAATGGTTCAGCAGAATGAAGTGAAGGAAACCAAAGAAGTCAAGAAGAAGAAGGGTTTCTGGGGCAAGTTCGCCACGTTCTTAATGATGGGCGGCTGGATACTCATCCTTATTGTCGTGATGGGCATCATCATCGCCGTCTCCGCGGCTACCGGCGGCTAGTCCAAATCAAGAAACGCCTTAAGGATTCCGGCGGTGTTGGGATCTGTAAGGTAATGGGCGCGTCGATAATATTGCGGGCTCTGCTCTTGTAACATTACGGCCGTTTTGTGATATGCATGGGGAAGCGTGCTGCGCTCTTTTGTGGCAGGTTGCTTTGTGGTAAGATTATGGTAGCTTCAAGTGCGTGAGGGAATTTGCGTGGTTCAAAAGCGCTCCAGTACGACGGTACGAAAGAAACAGATAATCGATGCCGCCCGCAAGCTCATCACCCGGTACGGCAGCGAGCATGTTACCGTACGGAGAATCGCCAAGGAAACTGGCATTTCCGAGGGCGCCATCTATAAACACTTTAAAAGCAAGCGTGACGTGCTTTCCCTCCTGATTGACGATGTCGAAAAAGCCCTCCTTTCTGAAGAGGGATTTGTTCTTACGGAAGACTGCCGTACTCAGGAAGCACTCGAAAATGCTTTCATCAATCACATGTCACACATCATAGAAAGGCGTGGTATTTCCTTCCAGGTCATCGCGGAAATCGTCAGCTTCGGTGACAGCAAACTGAACAAAAAGGCTTATGAGGTAATTGATGGATATACCACCATGATTGCGGAAATGCTGCGCCGTGGGGTTGATTCCGGAACCGTCCGCGCCGATGTTGACCTTGATGCTGCCGCGGGGCTATTTTTCTGTTTGACCCAGGGACTGGTCAACACCTGGACTTTAAGTCAGTACGGCTTCGATCTGCGGGAAAAGTATAATTCACTCTGGGGTGTCTTTCGCAATGTCGTTTTGCAGCACCCGCGGTGAGTCTGCCTAGTAGTTCAGCTTATTCACCTTGGCAAAATCTTCGGCGCTAAGAGGCTCACAGGAAGTCAGCTTTTTATTTTCGATTCTAATGGTAAACGTAGCCCGGCACTTCCAGCAGCGGAACGGTCCTTTATAATCGAGCTCCCGGAAAGAGAAACTGGTTTCAGTGCCACAGCTCGGACAATTTATTTTAAACAGCATGATACGGACTCCTTATCACCCGGCACTATTTCACTCTAATATACATATATACATATACTACAACCACACCTCTTTTCTTTCAACATCGCTTTTACTGGGGAGTCAAGAACAGGGCGGCGGAAATTGTTTATACGTAATTTGAGAATGAATTTGACAACCGTAAAAAAAAATGATAAGATTTAAATTTGCAATAATGCCTCATATTTTAACCTCTGTAAGACCCACTGAAAAAATGCGCTGAAGTATGCGTTTGCAATCAATAAACTAAGTTCAGAAGATACGCGGCAGTTTTAGAATAAGCGTTTGCCTTTTAAGGAGTTGAGATGGTCTTAGCGTCGCCGAAACCCATCGGTTCACCACTGGCCCCCCGGAAGTCCTACGCCAAACTACCCCAGATACTGGATGTCCCCAACCTCATCAAGGTACAGCTGGACTCGTTCCAGCGGTTCATGGAAGACGGTTTGAAGCAACTCCTGGAGGAAGTTTCTCCCGTCCAGGATATCACCGGCAACCGGCTGGAGCTCCGCTTCGTCTCCTATGAACTGCGCGAGCCGCGCCCCGGTCACTCCGAAGCTGAATGCCATGAACGCGACCTCACTTTTAATGTTCCTATATATGTAAGAGTAAGGCTGCTGGTCAAGGAGACCGGCGAAATCAAAGAGCAGGACCTCTTTTTCGGCGATATCCCGCTGATGACCGCCAAGGGCACCTTCATCACCAGCGGCGCTGAGCGTGTCGTCGTCAGCCAGCTCCTGCGCTCACCGGGCGTCTATTTCACTACCGAAGAAGACCCCGCCACCGGGCGTACCCTTTGCTTCGCCAAGCTTATCCCCACCCGTGGCGCCTGGCTCGAGTTCGAAACCAGTACAAGGGATGTTCTTTCCACCAAGATAGACGGCAAGCGCAAGATTCCCATTAGCACGTTGCTGCGCGCCATCGGCTTCAGTAAAGACGAGCAACTGCTCAACCTCTTCGCAAAAGAAGATACTTCGCCTGAGCACCAGTACATCAAATCCACCATCGACCGTGATGCGCTGGTTAAGACTGAGGAAGACGCCCTGCTGGATATTTATAAAAAACTGCACCCCGGCGAATTGCCCAATCTGGACAATGCCCGCAAGCTGATTAACAGCATGTTCTTCGATCCCACCCGTTATGATCTCGGGACAGTCGGGCGCTACAAGCTCAACAAGCGGCTTAATCTAGAGGTCAACTTGAAGACCCGCACGCTAACCCACGATGACATCGTGGAAATCATCCGCCATATTATACTGGTCAACAACACCCACGACGTCAGCGATGACATCGACCATCTGGGCAACCGCCGCGTCCGCACCGTCGGTGAGCTTATCCAGACCCAATTCCGCGTCGGCTTCCTGCGCCTGGAGCAGGTCGTGCGGGAGCGTATGAGCATCATGGGTACCGAGGCAGTCACGCCCAGCGCCCTGGTCAACATCCGCCCCATCGTGGCGGCTATCCGCGAATTTTTCGGCGGTTCGCAGCTTTCCCAGTTCATGGACCAGACCAACCCCCTCGCCGAGTTGACGCACAAGCGCCGCCTTTCCGCCATGGGCCCCGGCGGTCTTTCCCGCGAACGCGCCGGCTTTGAAGTCCGCGACGTGCACTTCTCCCACTACGGGCGTATCTGCCCTATCGAAACGCCGGAAGGACCCAACATCGGACTCATCGGCTCGCTGGCGACCTATAGCGTCATCAACCAGTACGGCTTTATTGAAACACCCTACCGGCCAGTGGTCAGCGAAGTGAACAACACTGTCGCCGAGATGACCGGTCGCACCATCCGCGATGATGTTAAAGACAAATCCGGCAAGGTCCTTGCGGAAGCGAATATGGTTATTACACCCAGCATTGCCTCCCAGCTGGCGAAGCTGCACCACCGCAAGATTAAGGTGGTGCCCTTCGTCTCGGATAAGATTGTCTATATGCCCGCCGACGAAGAAGACAAGTATACCATCGCCCAGGCGAACGCCAGGTTGGACGAAAAAACCCAATTCGTTGACAAGAAGGTTGAAGCCAGATTAGGCGACGGCTATGTGTTGGAAGCTCCGGGAAAAATTGAATATATGGATGTCTCACCCCGCCAGATTGTCAGTGTGGCGACGGCGCTCATTCCCTTTTTGGAGCATGATGATGCCAACCGTGCCCTGATGGGTGCCAACATGCAGCGCCAGGCGGTGCCTCTGCTGCTTGCTGAAGCGCCACTGGTCGCCACCGGCATGGAAATGGAAGCTGCCAAGCACAGCAGCCAGGTGGTTTTCGCGCAGAAAAGCGGCGTGGTCTCTGCAATTTCCGGCGTCATCGATGACAAAGGCAGCCCGCGTTACCGCATCGTCATTACCCGCGATGACGGCACCAAAGATACTTACGAACTGATGAAGTTCGTCCGCACCAACCAGGGCACCTGCATCAACCAGACACCGCTGGTCGGCAAGGGAGATCGCGTGGAAGCCGGACAACCGCTGGCGGATAGTTCGGCGACGGAAAACGGCGAGCTGGCGCTGGGGCAGAACGTGCTCTGCGCCTTCATGAGCTGGGAAGGCTATAACTTTGAAGATGCCATCATTATCTCCAGCCGGCTGGTTGAAGAAGACAAGTTCTCCTCCATCCACATCGCCAAGCACGAGGTGGAAGCCCGCGATACCAAGCTCGGGCCGGAAGAAATCACCCGCGATATTCCCAACGTCGGCGAGGAGAGCCTGCGCGAGCTCGATGAAAAAGGCATTATCCGGGTCGGCGCCGAAGTGGTGCCGGATGATACCCTCGTAGGTAAAATCACTCCCAAGGGCGAGACCGAGCTCTCCGCGGAGGAGAAATTGCTGCGTGCCATCTTCGGGGAGAAAGCTCGTGAAGTCAAAGATACCTCCCTGCGGGTGCCGCATGGCGAATGGGGCAAAGTGACCAACGTGAAAGCTTACAACCGCAAGGAAAGCAAGGAAATGGGCGATGACCTGCCCGCCGGCGTCAACGAATGGGTGCAGGTCTGGATTGCCCAGAAGCGTAAGGTTTCGGTCGGTGATAAACTGGCCGGACGTCACGGCAACAAGGGAGTTATCGCCCTCATCGCACCTAAAGAGGATATGCCCTTCCTTCCCGATGGCACTCCCGTCGATATTATCCTAGACCCTATCGGCGTGCCTTCCCGTATGAACCTGGGACAGGTACTGGAAACCCACCTGGGCTGGGCGGCGGAAAACCTGGGCTTCCGCGCCGCTACCCCCGTCTTCGACGGTGCCGATGATACCGCCATCGAAGACGAACTGGGGCGTACCTGGCTTGCCCGTAAAGCTATCGCCGAAAACCTCAACCCGGACTGCACTAACCCCTCCATATCGCAGGAAATCGCCCGGGACTGGGTGAGCAAGCAGGGCTTCGACGCGGAAAAAGTCTTCAGTGACAAATACCCCGGTAAGGCGCGGGAAGTGTGCCTGCGCCTCTGGCTGGAAGAAATGGGCATTTCCGGGCGCGACCTGGGCAAGGAAGAACTGGAACAGGCGGTCAAGAGCGCCAGCTCGGAAGGCAAAGCCTCGCCGCCGATTTACGGGAAAATGATACTTCGTGATGGGCGCACCGGCGAACCGTTTGACCAGCCGGTGACCGTGGGTTACATCTACATGATGAAGCTCATCCATCTTGTCGAAGACAAGGTGCATGCCCGCTCGACGGGTCCCTACTCGCTCATCACCCAACAGCCGCTCGGCGGCAAGGCCCAGTTCGGCGGACAGCGCTTCGGCGAGATGGAAGTGTGGGCGCTGGAAGCCTATGGCGCCGCCCATAACCTGCAGGAAATGCTCACCATCAAGTCCGATGATGTCACCGGGCGCGGCAAGGCTTACGAAGCCATCATCAAAGGCGAAGATATCCTCCAGCCCGGCGTACCCGAATCTTTCAAGGTGCTGGTGAAGGAACTCCAGAGCCTGGGATTATCGCTGGAAGTGATTAACGAAGAAGAGGCGAAGATAACCTCCGCCGAGGAGACCGTGCAGGAAGAACCCAAGCGCGTGGAAGCTGCCGCGCCTCAAAAGACGATTGACGAAGTGCTTTGGAAAGAGGTGGAAGAGTAGATTATGCTGGAAATTAATGATTTTGATGCGGTAAGAATTTCGCTGGCTTCCCCGGAGCAAATCCGAAGCTGGTCTTACGGTGAGGTCACCAAGCCGGAGACCATCAACTACCGTACCCTGAAACCGGAACGGGACGGTCTGTTCTGTGAACGAATCTTCGGCCCTACCAAGGACTTTGAATGCTACTGCGGTAAATATAAAAGGATCCGCTACAAGGGCGTTATCTGCGATAAATGCGGCGTGGAAGTCGCCCGCGCCAAGGTGCGCCGGGAGCGTATGGGACACATCGAGCTGGCGTGCCCGGTCAGCCACATCTGGTTTGCCAAGGGTATTCCCAGCCGGCTGGGGCTCCTGCTCGACCTTTCCCCGCGTAGTCTGGAACATGTCCTCTATTTCTCCCACTATATCGTGACCTCGATAGATGAAGAGGCACGCCAGGAAGCCATCAAACAACTGGAGGCGAAGTCCGGGCAGGACATCGCCCAACAGCAGGCGGATGCCGATGCCAGAATTGCTAAAATGGAGCAGGAGCAAGCGACTGTTGAAGAAGTCAACCAGGCGCGCCGAGACTCTCAGGAAGAGAAAATCAAACTGGAAGAGGAGTTGCCCAATGATCTCCAGCAGCTTAAAGACCTCCAGGTCAAGACCCTGCTTACTGAAAATCAATACCATGACCTGAAGCAGAAATATGGAGAACTCTTTGAAGCGGGTATGGGCGCCGAAGCCATTTTACAGATAACCCGCAATGTAAATCTGGACGAGATGCGTAACCACCTCGTCCTGGAAACCCAGTCTTCCTCAGGACAGAAGCGTAAGAAAGCCAGCAAGCAACTGCGCGTCGTCGAAGCGTTCCGCAACAGCGGCAACAAGCCTGAGTGGATGATTCTGACCGTGCTTCCGGTGCTGCCCCCTGACCTCCGCCCGATGGTACAGCTGGACGGCGGCAGGTTTGCCACCAGTGACCTGAACGACCTTTACCGGCGGGTGATTAACCGCAACAACCGCCTGCATCACCTGATTGATATCGGCGCGCCGGAAATCATCGTGCGTAATGAAAAACGTATGCTCCAGGAAGCCGTCGACTCTCTCATTGATAACGGCAGAAGGGGACGCGCCATCTCCGTCAGCGGCAACCACAAACTCAAGTCGCTTTCTGATATGCTGCGCGGTAAGCAGGGGCGCTTCCGTCAGAACCTGCTCGGCAAGCGCGTTGACTATAGCGGACGCTCCGTCATCGTCGTCGGTCCGGAACTGGGTTTACATCAATGCGGTTTGCCCCGCCGCATGGCGCTGGAACTTTTTAAACCCTTTGTCATGCGCCGCTTGGTCGCCCAGGGACTGGCGCCCAACATCAAGAGTGCCCGCCGGCTGGTGGAAAGAGCCAAGCCGGAAGTGTTTGACATTCTTGAAGAGGTCATCCACGAACGCCCGGTAATGCTCAACCGTGCGCCCACCCTGCATCGCCTCAGCATCCAGGCGTTCGAGCCGGTGCTTATTGATGGCAGCGCTATCCAGATTCACCCGCTGGTCTGCTCCGCCTTTAATGCTGACTTTGACGGCGACCAGATGGCAGTGCATGTGCCGCTCTCCAAAGCCGCCGTCCGGGAAGCCCGCGAGATAATGCTCAGCAGTCATAATATGCTGCTGCCCAGTAGCGGTGAACCCACCGTGACTCCCACGCTGGATATGGTGCTCGGCTGCTACTATCTGACTACCATTAAACCCGGCGCCAGAGGAGAACCCAAAGTCTTCAGCGATTTTGAGGACGCCAAGCTGTCTTACGAACTCAACGCTATCGACCTCCGCGAGGAGATAGAAGTCAGGCGGAACGGGGAAAAGCTCCGGACCAGTGTGGGGCGCATTATTTTTAATGAGGTACTGCCTCCCGAACTGGGTTTTTATAACCAGGCGATTGATAAATCGACTCTGAAACAGATTGCCACGACCTGCTGCCGCACCCTGGACAACGAGGTCAGCAGCCGGGTGCTCGACCAGATAAAGAATCTCGGCTTCAAATACGCCTCACGGTCAGGTATCACGATAGCCGTCAATGATGTCCAGGTCCCCGCCGCCAAGCCCCAGTTGCTGGCCGCCGCCGAGGAGAAGATTACCGCTATCGAAGATCAGTACAGCCAGGGCTTAATCACCGAAGATGAAAGATATAACGGCATCGTCGGCGTGTGGATGGAGACCACCGATCAAATCACCAGTACCATCTCCAATACGCTCGACCGTTACGGCGGCATTTACATGATGGCAAACTCCGGCGCCAAAGGTAACATTTCCCAAATACGCCAGATGGCCGGTATGCGCGGCTTGATGACCGACCCATCCGGTAAGATTATCGAGTTTCCCATCAAGTCCAGCCTGCGGGAAGGACACAGCGTCCTGGAGTACTTCATCTCCACCCACGGCGCCCGCAAAGGGCTTGCCGATACCGCCCTGCGTACCTCGGACTCCGGTTATCTTACCCGCCGTCTTATCGACGTAGCGCAGGATGTCATCACTTTTGAGGATGACTGCGGTACCACCGACGGCACCTGGATGACCGAACCGAAAGAAAAGGGGCACCTCCCGCCGCTCGCCGAGCGTATTATCGGTCGCATGGCTGCCAGCCAGACGGTCCATCCCCAGACCGGCGAGATTATCATCGAGCGCAACGAAGAAATTACCGAAGCCAAGGCGAAAGAAATTGTGGCGGCCGGCATCACCCGTATGCACGTCCGCTCACCGCTTTCCTGCCAGTCCCGCCGCGGCTGCTGCCGCATGTGCTACGGCCGGGACCTCGCCCGCGGCGCCATGGTAGCTCCCAATACTGCGGTAGGCATCATCGCTGCGGAAAGCATCGGTGAGCCCGGTACCCAGCTTACTCTGCGTACATTCCATACCGGCGGCGTCGTCGGTCTGGATATCACCAGCGGTCTGCCCCGCGTGGAAGAGCTTTTTGAAGCCCGCACCCCCAAGGGACAGGCGCTCATCTCGGAAATCGATGGCACTGCCGAAGTTATCCAGGATGATAACGGGCGGCGCATCAAAATTACCAGCACCGAGGTCTACCGTGATGAATACACCGTGCCCGAAGGCTGGCACACGGTAGTAAAAAAAGGCGACCGTGTCGATATCGGTACGGTGCTGGCGAGTCCCGCTGCCGAAAGCAAAAGCAAAAAAGCGGAGAAGCCCGCCGAGGAAAGCCAGGCAGTCCTGGCGCGTGTTACCGGCGTCGTCAGTATCAATCGCAAACAAATTTCCATCAGCTATGAAGAGCATGATGTGCGTGAATATATCGTTCCGAGCAGCGCCGCCATCTGGGTGCAGAGCGGCGACCAGATTAAAGCGGGGCAGCAGTTGAGCGACGGCTCCATCAACCCGCACGATATCCTGCGCATCCTCGGTAAGGAAGCCGCCCAGCAGTACCTTGTTGACGAGGTGCAGAAGGTGTACCGTTCGCAGGGCGTCAATATCAACGATAAGCACATCGAGGTCATCACTCACCAGCTTTTGACCAAGGTGCGCGTGGACTCCCCCGGCGATACCGATTTTGTCCCGGAGGAATTGATTGACCGCTTCCATTATGAGGATGTCAACGCCAAGGTGCTCGCCGAGGGTGGCGAGCCGGCGACCGCTCACACCATCCTGCTTGGCATCACCCGCACCTCGCTGAGCACGGATAGCTGGCTGGCTTCGGCGTCCTTCCAGGAGACCACTCGCGTCCTTACCGAAGCAGCGGTCGGCGGCAGGGTGGACAAGCTGGTCGGGTTGAAAGAGAATGTCATCATCGGCAAGCTCATCCCGGCACGTATCCTCGCGGAAGAGCCGGAACTGGAAGCTTCTAAAGAGGAGCCCACGGTAATGCTGGCGGAGATTACCCCGGAGGGAGTACCGCCGGCTGAGGTACCTGAGGAGCTTTCGCCCGGCGAGACAGTGGTTGCAGAGGAAATCGCCTCAGAAGAGCCGGAAGGCGAAGAACCCGAAGGCGAACCGGAAGAATAGAAGAACCTTGTCATTCTGAGCGAGCGAAGCGACCGAATAATCCCGTTGAATGAGAGCCTTCGCTCCGCTCAGGGTGACAGTTAAATACTCTATCAAGTCCCGATTTTTCAGCAAAGACTCGCGGTGAGCGGTTTATAAATCCCCTCAAAAATGCTATATTAACTCCAGTGAGGTAATATGGCACGCGTTGTTTCCGGTAAGCCCGCCGTGGAAGATGCCCCGCTGGATACCAGCCTGCGGCCGCATACCCTGGCGGATTTTACCGGGCAGGAACAGATTAAAGAAAACCTTGGCATCGCCATTGCGGCGGCGCGCGCCCGCGGCGAAAGCCTCGACCACGTCCTGCTCTACGGTCCGCCGGGACTCGGCAAAACCACCCTCGCTTATATCATCGCCGCCGAGGTGGGCGTAAACATCCGCATGACCTCGGGGCCTGCCATCGAGCGCACCGGAGATTTAGCGGCTATCCTGACCAATCTGAAAGCCGGGGACATCCTCTTTATCGATGAAATCCACCGCCTCAGCCGCGTCGTCGAGGAAATCCTTTATCCGGCGATGGAAGACTATGCGCTGGATATCATCATCGGCAAGGGGCCGGGCGCCCGCAGCCTGCGTCTCAACCTGCCCAAATTTACCCTCATCGGCGCCACCACCCGCTACGCCCTGCTCAGTCCGCCCCTGCGCGACCGCTTTGGCTCGGTGTACCGCCTCGATTTTTATGACCCGCAGTCGATTGAAAAAATTATAAAACGCTCCGCCCAGATTTTACAGGTCGAAGCGGAAGCCGAAGGTTTAAAAGAAATCGCCTGCCGCGCCCGCGGCACACCCCGCGTCGCCAACCGCCTCCTGCGCCGGGTGCGGGACTACGCCCAGGTGATGGCGGACGGCATCATCACGAAGAAAGCCGCCCTTGAAGCGCTGGCGAAACTACAGGTCGATGCCATCGGGCTGGATGATGTCGACCACAAGCTGCTGCACACGATAATCGATAAGTTCGGCGGGGGACCGGTGGGGCTGGAGACCATTGCCGCCTCCATCAGCGAGGAATCGGACACTATCATGGATGTCTACGAACCTTACCTGTTGCAGCTGGGCTTCCTGGAGCGCACCCCCCGCGGCAGACTCGCCACTCCCCTCGCCTACCAGCACCTCGGCATCCCCTATCACAAAGAGAAGAACAACAACCAGCCGAGTCTGCTGTAAATATTTGGAAAATGCTGCTCACGAGAAAGTAAGCCAACTGTCGTTAACAAAGCACTCATAATACAGATCAAGTGATGGGATATTATTAGCCTTACAATATCTTCCCAATTCACGGTCTATAGTCAATACTGGCATGTTAGTCCGCATTGCAGCGAGCATTAGCGATGTGTCAGCAAAGCAAAAGTGGAATGTTCTTTCCTGTTTTGCACGTAAAATATCACCCTTGCTGATAGTGATTTCTTCAATTTTATTAAGCATCTCATAATTGCTGGACATCAAACCAATTACTCCCTCTGAATCTAATTCCCTACCTGCGAGTGCGTGAAATTCACCTAATACATAAGATGTCACAGCAGCTTTGGGCACGGCGGAGAGTATTTGTTGGATTGTCACCGACACTGCCTTAATATCTGGCTTGGGAATGTAAGACCGTACTTTTTCAAGGTATCGCCCTTCGTTATAACGACAAAACGTAAGTAACAATAGGGGGCCAGTATCAATTATCAAGCCATTTGATAATATTGATAAATAATTCATAAAACTACTTGACTTTCTTTGCCGATTTGATACTCCCAGTATCAGATACTATAATTTCATATTTCAATCTTTCAGTAACGAACATGTTTGGTGTAAAAGAACATTGTACAGCCCATGTTTTGTTTTGCTCATTATACTCAACGTTTTCTACTTGAAAATTCCAGATATTATAGGAACCATTCAATTCGACCAGATATTCCCTCGCTTTAAGACTAGCAGCCCTTCCATCCATATTCATTTGGCACTCCTTCCTATTTTTTATTATTCATTTAGTCATTGATCATTCTCATTTTACCATAAAACATTGCCAAATCCTTCTCCGTCAGTCTAAAATATGCCCATGACCTCCGTCTTAATTCACACCTGCTGCGCCCACTGCGCCGCGTATACCGCCCAATACTGGCGGGAGCAGGGCTATCAGGCAAGCGGCTTCTGGTACAACCCCAACATCCATCCCTTCATGGAACACCAGAGCCGCTTGGAAGCCATGCAAAAGCTGGCGCAGGAAATCAGTCTGCCGCTCACCGTTGCCGAAAGCTATGACATGCCGGAGTACTTCCGGCGGGTAGCGGGGCATGAAGCCGACCGCTGCCGCTGCTGCTTCGAGCTGAGACTCACCAGGGCGGCTGAGGTAGCCTGCCAGATGGGAATCGGGTCCTTCACCACCACCCTGCTCATCAGCCCCCATCAGAAACACGAACTGATTAAGGAAATCGGCGAGAAAATTGCTAAGGAGAAGGGTATTGCCTTCCTCTACGCCGACCTGCGCAAGCGCTACTCGGACAGCCGCCACATCACAAAACCGATGGAACTCTACCGCCAGCAGTACTGCGGCTGCCTATACAGCGAATGGGAACGCTACACTGAATCGGGGAATAAATAGGAGAGGGAGCCTCTATGCGAAGCTCCCTCAATGTGAAATCCGGTTTGCACCGGGCGGGCTAGCACGGCGTCAGCCGCATGCTCTTTCTACCTCACCACTCCACCCATCATGCCGGCTCCAGGCATAACCCTGTTAGCTCTCTGGTTCTGCGTTGCATTGGGCGCCTTTTTAAACTGTCCGGGCGGGCAGAAACTGTTGCCGATTCCACCCTGCGGTCCCAGCTTGTCCAGTGCCTCCGGTCGGGCATTCCACCAGTCGATGATCCCCTGTTTTTCATCCCCGGTGATAGTGCCCTTCTCAACGGCTCTATCCAGCATCTGCTGGCGGGCTTCGGCGGCTCTCTCCCTCATCTGCAGCATCCGCTCCTTCATCTTCTCAATCTGCTCCTGCCGCCTCTCCTGCAGTTGTGCTTTCTCTTCCTCGGTCAACTCTCTCCGCTCGCGGAACCGGGTCTGGTTGTCCGCCTGCATCTCCTGGCGCGCCTGGTTGAAGGCATCGGTCAGGGTCTGCTTATCGATTTTCAAGATTTCCGCTATCCGGTCGAGTATCGATGGACTGGTGGCGTTGTCCACCGGGGCAGCCGCCGTGTCATCGGCAAACGCGATGGCGGTACCGCCCAGCGTCAGCATCATCACTCCCAGAAGAACCCCTATCAGAACCTTTACTTTTCGCGACATCTTGGTCACCTCCTCCCTTCTGTGTTTTCTTTTCCTATTACAATTTACGGGTGATTTCTATGTTATTCGGCGATGGCGTAGGTAACCTGCACGTTAACTACCACGTCCAGCTCGCCGGCATTGATAGATGTCTCCACTCCCTGAGACGCTGCCGGGACCGCCATCTTGGTATCACGGTAAATCGGTGCCGGGGTATAAGTGCTCTCCGAGATATAGGAAGGTTTACCCAGCTTGATGCCGCTCAGGTCGGCAAGCTGCTTCGCCTTTGCCTGTGCGTCTGCCATCGCCCTGGCACGGGCATCTTTCTGATAGTCGGTCGGGTCTTCGATGGAGAAGGACACGCTGTTGATCCGGGTCAGATCACCCCCCGCCGCCGCTACCGCATCGATAATCGTACCCACTTTGTCCATGGTTCTTATCCTGGCGGTCACGATGTTGGTAACTTTGTAGCCCAGCACGACCTCTAGCTGCTGTTTATCATCCCAGCGGGTCACTTTCTGAATATTGAAATACTGGGTCTGAATATCCTTGGTGGCGATGCCGCCGTTTTTGAGCGCGGCAATTACCTTTTCCATCGCGGCAGCGGCTTTGGTCTGGGCATCCGCGACGCTTGTTTCCTGGGCTTCGATGCCCAGGCTCAGCGTGGCGATATCCGGCGCAGCGGCTACCTTGCCGGTACCATTAACAAAGATGCCTTCCTGCTGGCTGCCCAGGTCTACCTTTAAATTAGCGGGGCCGGCAATGCTGGTCTCACCACTGCAGGCTGTTAGAGCTGCCACCACTACTACCAGCAAAATACCGACCACCGCCAACCACGTTCTTTTCATCCTTTTATCCTCCTTGTAATTTCCCGTACACTATTTATAACGCAAAAGCCGCCCGAAAGTTAGGACGGCTTCTGAAAACTGTTAAGAAAAACCGGCTATTCTTCTTTGTCCAGCGCTTTCAGGGCATTCTGGTAGCCTTCTTCGGATTGAGCGAGAGCGCGCTGGAGCGCCGGCTTGACGTGTTCCGGAGCGCGTTCCAGCATGGCAAGCAGCGCCTCCCGGTTTTCGATTGCCCGCCGGGCGATGATAACCTTCAGCCGGGTTTCCCGGTCCAATTTATCAAGTTCCTTGTTGAGGGTTTCATTATCGGCAGGTACTTTCACACGAGGTGCTACCGCCACCGGCGGTGCTATTCCTGTGACCGGTGCGGGTGCCGGCGCGAAGTTAGGAGCCGTACGCGCCGGGGCAGCGGTATCCGCCGACTCATTCGAGGATGTTAGCATTTGCGGTGCCGGTGCCATCATCCCCATCGGCATGGCAACCCTCGTTCCCCTCAGCATCGCTATCGCTGCCAGATGTTCATTCATACGCTCGGAGGCTACCTCAATATGATGGGGGTTACCACGCGCTGCCATAGCCTCGATTTCGCTAACCCTCTTATCCGTCAGCTTGACGTACAGGTCGGCTTTGCCCATTGCTGTGGGGGTCAGGACCAGGCGAACCTGTTCCGTGGCGATTTTCACCGGATACAGCGTCTCATCCGGCAGACTGTTGCTGGCGGCGGCGACCGTCCCTCCGCCTCCCAGCAGGACTACAATGAGCACTGCCGCCACGGTGGTCGCCCACTGGGGGTGCCAGCTGAATAATGAGCGGTGCGCCCGTTTTTCTACGGTTTCATAGACCGCGTTCTGGAACTGGCGGCGTGTCTTCTCACGGAACTCGGCCCGCGGCTTGACTGCCGTCGCCTGCTTGGCGGCGATGGCGGTCTCCAGCAGGGGTTTTAGCTCGCCGGCAATCCCGGGGTGCCCCGCCAGGCACTGCTCGATGGATTCGCCCTTGAGCAGAATCCTTTCCAGGCACTCATTCAGAATATTGTCAAATTCCCTTGTACTGTTCATCTCTCTACCCCGCCGCTAACTCCCGCCGCAGCGCCGCGATGGCGCTGTGCTGCAATGCCTTAATTGCCCCCTCGCTTTTACCCATTGCCCTGGCGCATTCCGCGATAGACATCTCCGCGGTAAAGCGGAGTGAAATCACCTGCTGCTGCGCCCTGGTCAATCTTTTCATTATCATACTGAGATGCTCAATCTCTACCTTTTGCTCCGCCAGAGACTCCGGGTCATCACTTTCACTCGCCAGTGATTCATCCAGCTGCACCGTCGGCACCTTGGTCTTCCTCCTCAGGTAGTCCACAATCTGGTTGTGCGCAATACGATACAACCAGGCAGATACCGGTGCCCCCTGCCATTTAAAGGAAGAAATGGACTTGATGGCGCTGAGGAATACCTGCTGGGTAATATCCTCCGCCTCGGTCCTTTCTCCAATCTTGAGAACCACGTATCGGTAAACCTTATCGAAGTTCTCTTCATATATTTGAGTTAACGCCTCCGGGTCATGCTCTTTAGCACGCCTGACGAGGCTCTCCTCATCTTGCACCTGATAACCCCTTTAGCCCGGCACAGCGCCGGGCAGACGTATTGTTACCATGTGCAATTATTATAACGAATGAGGGGGTAAAAAGATAGGTTTGCCGTGATATGTAAAGCTCTCCTTTACGGGTCTGTGGAAGAACCGAAGCCCGGAATTCTTTGTGTGGTAGGTAAGACGCTTTTTACGCAATCCCGGTTGCTATTATTATGGCGAGACCATCCTTCCGCAGAAAGAGGCGAAGCAGTCTGGAGGGGTTGAGGAAAAGAGACTGCTTCGTCGCTATGCTCCTCGCAATGACAGGTGAGGTAGTTACCCCTTCCCGTACTTATCCCTTAGTTTTGGCTTTTCAATCTTGCCGGTGGGATTGCGGGGCACTTTGTCAAAGAAGATGTGGCGGGGGCGTTTGTAACGGGGCAGGTTTTGTTCGCAGAATAGGGCAACTTCAGCTTCGGTCAGGGTCATGCCGGGCTTGGGGTCGATAACAGCGGCAACCGCCTCGCCAAGCCGCTCATCCGGGACACCGATAACGGCGGCGTCATAAATCTTCGGGTGGGAAATTAATATCTCTTCTACCTCGACCGGGAATATCTTTTCCCCGCCCACATTCACCATATCCTTGCGCCGGTCCACCAGATAGATGAAGCCGTCATTATCCGCGCGACCCATGTCTCCCGTATAGAGCCAGCCGTTTTTGAGGGTCTCGGCGGTCTTCTGCGGATTTTTATAATACTCTTTCATCACGCCGTTGCCGCGCACAATCACCTCGCCGACGCCGCCCGGCGGGACATCTTTCCCATTATCATCCACTATGCGGGCTTCCCAGTTGAAGCCCGGCTTGCCGATGGCGCCGACCTTGTGCTCGTTTTCCGTGCCGAGGTGCACGCAGCCGGGCCCTGCGGACTCACTCAGTCCGTAGTTGGTGTCATACTTCATATCAGGAAAATACTGCTTCCAGTGCTTGACCAGGCTCGGCGGCACCGGCTGCGCCCCGATGTGCATCAGCCGCCAGCGGCTCAGGTCGTAGTCCTCTTTTTGCAACTCGCCTCTATCCAGCGCGCCGAGGATGTCCTGCGCCCAGGGCACCAGCAGCCATACGATAGTACCCTTTTCGTTATGGACAGCCTTAAATACGTTCAACGGACTGAACTCGGTGAGGATGGTTCCTCTCCCGCCGACAATAAGGCTGCCGAACCAGTGCATCTTGGCGCCGGTGTGATAGAGGGGAGGTAGCAGGATATAGTTATCATCACGGGTCTGGAGGTGATGGCGGTTTTCGGTAATAGCAGCGCTTTCCGTGTTCTTGTGCGTGAGTAAAATGGGCTTCGGCGTGCCGGTGGTGCCGGAGGTGAAATAGAGCCCGCAGGGGTCTTCGTCATGGAGCGGGACATGCGGCGGCGTCGCCGGCGATTCTTTGATTACTTTCTCAAAATCTTCTGCCCAGCCGGGACATTTCTCGCCAACAAAAATAAAGTTCCTGATGCTGGTCAGTTGCGGGCGGATGGCTTCAAGGCGCTCGGTAAATTCCTCGCCGAAAATCATGGCTTTCGCTTCGGCGATGTCTGCGCAGTAGTTGATTTCCTTGCTGGTGAAGCGGAAGTTGAGCGGCACCGCCCATGCGCCGGTGCGGATGATGCCGAAGTAAGCCTCCAGCCAGTTGATGGAGTTCATCATCAGGTGGACGACTTTATCACCCTTGCGGACGCCGCGCCGGATGAGGGCATTGGCGATGCGGTCCGCCTGTTCATCAAACTGCCGCCAGTTGATTTCCCGGCGGATATTCTTGCTGGGCTTGAGTTCGATAAGCGCGGTATCCCCGGGGTACATCCGGGCGTTTCTCGCCAGCATTTCAGCGATGGTCATAAATCACTCCTAATACGTTACCAGACCGGGCAGGAATGTGGCAATCCAGGGAAAAGCTATCAGCAGGGCGGTCGCCACCAGCATGGCGCCGACGAACGGGAATACGCCCTTGAAAATGGTCTCCATCGGCACGTCTTCAGCGATGCTCTTGATGACGAAGACATTGATGCCCACCGGCGGCGTGACCACGCCCATTTCCGTTACCAGTACGATGATGACCCCGAACCAGATGGGATTGAAGCCCAGCGAGACGACCAGGGGATAAACAATAGGGATGGTAAGTGTAATCATCGCCAGCGCATCCATGAAGAAACCGCCGATAAAGTATATCAGGATAAGAATCCCCATGACGGCGTTGGGCGGGATGGCGAGTCCTGCCGCCCAGGAGGTGAGAGACATGGGAATCTTGGTCACCGCGATGAAATGCCCGAAGATGACCGCCCCGGTGACGATAATCATCACCTCGCCGGTGACTTTAAGCGTGTCATTAATAGCGAAGCGCATACCTCCCCAGCTCATTTTCCCCCGCGCCATACCGATAATCAGGGCGAGGAAAGCGCCGGCGGCGCCCGCCTGCATCGGGCTGAACCAGCCGAGGAAGAGCCCGCCCATGACCAGCCCGAAAAGGAGGAACATTTCCCCGACGCCTGCCAGCCCGGCAATCTTTTCGGCGTAGGTGGTAGGCTTACCGGGAGGGGCGAAGTCAGGGTAGCGCCGGCAGATAATGAATATAGTGAGCATGAAGAGTCCGGCAAGCAAGATGCCGGGCAGGACGCCGGAAATAAAGAGTTTCCCGATGGACTGCTGGGTCAGGATGCCGTAGACCATGAAGATGGTACTGGGTGGAATCAAAATGCCCAGGCTGCCTGCTGCCGCGACGCAGCCGGTGGCGATAGCATCATTGTACTTGAAGCGTTTCATCTCAGGGAGAGCAACCCGCCCCATCGCCGCTGCAGTTGCGCTGGTCGATCCGCAAATGGCGGCAAATCCCGCGCAGCCTGCTACCGTCGCGAAGAGCAACCCGCCCCGCATCTGTCCGAAGATGGTGTGGCTGGCGTCGTAAAGACGGCGGCTCATGCCGGCAGCAAAGGCGATGGAACCCATCAGGATAAACATGGGGATTACGGTAAGTGAATAGGATGAAAAATTATCATAAACGTCCCGCGCCAGCAGGCTCAAGCCCGCCGGTACAGAGACCAGGTAGCCGAAACCCAGCACACCGACCAGCGCCATGGCAAAGCCGATCGGCATTCCCAGGACAAAGAGTAAAATCAGGACAATAATGCCGATAAAACCGATTGTGGCGGGACTCATTTCACCATCACTTTCGCCATTGCTTTTAGACATTTGACCAGCAGGATCATGCAGAGCGGCAGCGAACAGAAGGCAATGGCATAGACGAAAGGATAGAAGGGGATGTTTTGCGTCATGGAGACCTCATTGGTGGTCTGGAGGATGCGCCCGAAGATAAAACTCTGCCAGGCGAGCACCGCGAACAACACCGCGCCGAGGAAAGAGGCCAGTGCGGTAGCGACGGCGCATAGCCGCGGCGGCATATGTTCTACGAAGAAATCTACCTGGATGTTGCCGTGGCGTACCTCGGTGTTCGCCAGCGCAAAGGCAATGACTACCACGCCCAGAAACCCCACCATCTCGATGGCTCCGGGAACGGGGTGTTTGAAAAACTTGATACCTATGATATCGGTGACAAATAAGCCGAGCATCGCCAGCAGGCCAGCGCCGGCAACCCAGTTGAGCCAGTGGCTTACCTTGCTGGCGGCTTTATCCAGAGCGTTGATGAACTTCATGACCGCTTATCATTATACACAATATTCGGGGGTGCTACGAATCTTCCGTAACACCCCCGAGGTGCTTGGTGTGCATCTGCCATTACGAGCCGGAGGTCAAGCAACTTCTGGCATATGTAGAGAAGAGGTTGCTTCGCGGTTGTAATCCTCGCAATGACGGTTTACTTCGATGCCGGGATGAGCGGCTCCAGCTCTTTCTTCACCTGCTCCATCATGCTTTCCGCCGTAGGTGACTTGCCGGTCCAGTAGCTGACCTGCTTGGTCAAGTAATCCTGGTATTCCTGGGCGGGCAGGTTCGCGGCAGTCTTTTCCGTGATATAAGCGTTGATGAGCGGTTCCACGGCGATTTTCACCCAGCGCGCCATTTCTTCGGCGGGCAGAGTAATCACCTCGCGGTCGGCGAGGGTCTTGAAGTAGTCCATGGCGACCTGATCATAGTAGACCCAGGCCTTGCCGTGCTTTTCTATCCATTCCGTATTCATTGTATCGATGGTTTTCTGAACGTCGGTGGGGATGATGGCCCACTTTGCCTTGTTCATCACCACGAACATGTCAGCGGTGCTGCCGACATCGTAGCAGCCGGTGACGTATTTGACCACTTCCGCCTGATTCCATCCCTTGAGGACCTCACGCGGGGTATAGCTGCCGTCGATGATGCCTTTGGACATCAATTCATAGGCTTCACCCTGGGCGGCACCGTTACCCTGCGCGCCGAGGGCAGTCATTATTTTGGCGCCCACGCCCGTGGAACGGATAATCAGTCCCTTGAGGTCTTCCATCTTGCGTACCGGCTTCTTGGTAGTCAGCACTACGCTCGGACCATGAGCATGGAAATAGAGCACATGGACATCATCAAACTCGGCGGGTTTAAAGTGCTGGTAGAAGTCGTTGGCTACCATCGTAGCGACCCAGCCGTTGGGATAGCCGTGCGGCAGTTCGACTAGCTCCGATGCCGGGAAGCGTCCTACGGTGTAAGAGAGCACGGACATACCGATATCGGAGATGCCCTGCACGACGCCGTCATAGACCTTGGCGGCGGGAGTCAGCGTGCCACCCGGAAACGGAGTGACCTTGACTCTGCCGTTGGAGCGGGTCTCCAGTTCCTTGCCCCAGAGATCGCCGAGGATGGCGTTAAGATGGGTGGGCGGGAAGAAGATGCTGTAAGACAGCTCGATGGGCGCCGCCGGGGTCGGCGTGGCGGATGCCGTAGGGGAAGGCGGGGCGGCTGATTTGCAGGCTGATGAGAGCGGCAGCGCCGCCAGTAGCAACGCCAGCAAGACTATGGTGGTGATGACCCGTTTCATTTGTGACCTCCTGTTGATTAGTTTTAAGTACACTAAAAAACCCTCCCGCCTGGGAGGGTTTGTGATTTGCACTTAGATTAACGCTCTTACTTGCCGAACTTTGTCATTCCCTCATCTCCCAAGCGAACCTATGGTCGCCTGGGTAATAATAGATGTATCCGGTCGTATATCGGTAAATATTCAACATAAGCAAGTCCCGATTGAGTTTAATATAGCATGGCACAGAAAGATGTGTCAAGAGGAACAGCTACGCCACCGTCACCGCTTTGCTCAGGTAGACATCCTGGATGGCGTTGAGCAGGGCGACGCCGTCTTTCATGGGGCGCTGGAAGGCTTTGCGTCCGCTTATCATCCCCATCCCGCCTGCACGCTTGTTGATGACTGCCGTCTTGACTGCCTCTTCCATATCGCCCTCGCCTTTGGAGGCGCCGCCGGAGTTGATGAGGCCCGCGCGTCCCATGAAGCAGTTGATGACCTGGTAGCGGGTCAGGTCGATGGGGTGGTCGGTGCTGAGGTTACTGTAGACCTTGTCGCTGGTCTTGCCGAACTTAAGGACTTTGAAGCCCCGGTTGGTCGTGGGCAGCTTCTGCTTGACGATGTCCGCTTCGATGGTGGCGGAAAGATGGTTTGCCTGTCCGGTGAGGTCGGCGGCAGTCTCGAAATTGGCTTCTTTCGTCTCGAACGCGGGATTGCGCAGGTAAGCCCAGAGCACCGTTGCCATGCCCATCTCGTGGGCGTACTGGAAAGCCTCGGTGATTTCCTGAATCTGGCGGTTGCTTTCCGGCGAGGCGAAGTAGACCGTCGCGCCTACAGCAGCAGCCCCCAGGTCGAACGCCTGCTCAACGCTGGCGAAGAGAATCTGGTCGTACTTTTCGGGATAGGTGAGCAGTTCGTTGTGATTGATTTTCAGGATGAAGGGAATCTTGTGGGCGTATTTACGCGCGACTATGCCCAGCACGCCCAGCGTCGAAGCGACGGCGTTGCAGCCGCCCTCAATCGCCAGTTTCACGATGTTCTCCGGGTCGAAATAGATGGGACTGGGCGCAAAAGAGGCGCCGGCGCTGTGCTCAATACCCTGGTCGACGGGCAGGATAGAAAGGTAGCCGGTACCGGCGAGCCGGCCGGTGTTGAAAAGCGCCTGCAGGTTGCGGAGTACGGCGGGACTTCTATCAGAAGGCAGGAAAATCCGGTCGATGAAATCCGGTCCGGGCAGATGAAGTTGTTCTTTAGGGAAAATGCACTTGTGGTTGAGCAAATCGTCCGCGTTTTTACCCAGCAGTCCTCTTATTTTTTCAATCATAGTACTCTCCTGATTAGAATTGTGTCATTCCCGGGCTTGATCCGAGAATCCAGAGCTCTTCAACTGGATTCCCGCCTGCGCGGGAAGGACATGATACACTTATGCTTCCTAAGTTGTTTCGGTTCGTAAGATGCTGCGCGGCCCGTTGTAGCGGTCGGTGTCGTAGTGCTGGGAAACATCCACTCGCCGCACTTTCCCATAGATATTCTTGAGGGGCACGGCGTTGGACTTGCCGTTGATAAGGGCAACCATCTTGCCGAAGTTGCGGTTGACTATCAGGTCGACGGCGGCGATACCGAAGTGCCGCCCCATGCGGCGGTCAAAGGCACTGGGCGCGCCGCCGCGCTGTAAATGGCTCAAAACTACGGCGCGGGTCTCCAGTTTAGTGCCTTCGCGGATTTGCGCCGCGACAAATTCCGCGATGCCGCCCAGGGCTTTATGCCCGAAGCTATCCGTGCCGGGCGTCTTGACGAACTCTTCGCAGCCCTCCGGCTTGGCGCCTTCGGCGGCGAGGATAATTTCATAACGGGCGCCGGCGCGGCGTCCTTCCAGCAGCAGTTCGTTCAGCCGGGCGATGGAAAAATCGTACTCCGGAATCAAGATGACAAAAGCGCCGCATGACTCGCCGCCTTCGAGCGCCAGCCAGCCGGCGGTGCGTCCCATCGTCTCGACGACGAAGATGCGCTTGTGCGAACCCGCCGTCGTGCGCAGGCGGTCGACTTCCTCGGTGATGACGTTAAGGGCGGTATCGAACCCCAGGGTGTAATCGGTCTCCGGCAGGTCGCGGTCGATGGTCTTGGGGATACCGATGACATTGACGCCCTGCTCGGACAAGCGGCTGGCAATCGCCAGGCTGCCGTCGCCGCCGATGACGACCAGCGCATCGATGCCGAGTCGCTCAATATTATCGATGACTTGCTTCGAAGTGTCGTTCTTGGGGTCATAGGGGCTGAAGCGTGAAGTGCCCAGCATGGTGCCGCCGTACCTATCCCACGTGCGCACCATCTCCTGGGTCAGTGGCACGAGGTAGCCTTCGGTATCGGGGCTGGTGGGTTCGGTGGCGTATAAACCTTTGAAGCCGTCACGGATGCCGATAACCTCGTACTGGATGCCCCGCTCCCATTCCAGACGCTCGTCAAGGGCGGTCTTGACCACCCATTTCATGGCGGAATTGAGACCGGCGCAGTCACCGCCGCTGGTCAGGATACCGATGCGGCTTTTCCTCTTCACGGCATTAGCCATAATAGGGTGCGTACCTCCTATTATCAATAAGCTTAATTAATAATAGAATAACGGGCGACATAAGGCAAGGGTGCCGCCATCGTGGTTGGCGAGGGTTAGCCCTGACGCGTCGCCAGATACATGATGATGCCGCCGCAGACCGCGACGTTGAGGGATTCCGCTTTAATACTTGCCGTGGGGATTCTTAGACGGTAGTCCGCCATCTTGAGCAGTTCCGGGGAAAGCCCGGCGGCTTCGTTGCCCAGCGCCAGCATAATTTTGGATTGCTGGAGTATAGAGATATCCTCATCACCTTTAAGTTCGGTAGCAATCAAAGTGAAACCTTGATTTTGCAGTTTGCGGGCAAGCTCAAGACAGCCCGGTGTACGGCGGAGCCACAGAGATAAAACGGAGCCGGCGGCGGATTGCACCACCTTGGGGGAAAAGGGGTCGGCGCATTTTTCGCTGAGGATGGCTCCGGAAAAATCGAAGGCGGCGGCGGTACGGATGAGTGTGCCCAGGTTGCCGGGGTCCTGGATATCTTCCAGCAGGAGGACGCGTTTACCCGGGCCTGCGGGCAATTCGTTAGAATAAGTATCAAGAGGCAATCTGACCACTGCCATGATGCCCTGCGGGGTCTTGGCGGCGCTGATGGACTTGAACTGGCTTTCATTGACCGGCCGCACGGGATATTTGCTGAGGATGGGAGAGAGTTCTCCCGTTGAGATAATTTCCAGCACCGCTTCGGGCTGCGCGGCAATAATCTGTGCCACCGCCCTTTCCCCCTCCACGAGGAAAGCGCCGGAAGTCAGCCTGCCTTCTTTCCCAGCAAGCTCCTTGTACCACTTGAGCGGTTTCAAAGAATGTTCATAGTATATCATTGCGCTAGAATGATACATGAAATTTTCCCCAGAAAGCAACCTTTGCTCCCGTGCGATGGGCTATTGTTTTTTGTCCTATCGTATAGTAGAATTCCGACATACAGTAGAATTCCGAGCGGGAGTAAATTGTTTTGAAGATTCTTCTCGTCTATCCGCAATACCCGGATACCTTCTGGAGTTTCAAGCACGCCTTGAAGTTTGTTTCGAAAAAGGCGGCTTTCCCGCCGCTGGGTCTGTTAACCGTAGCGGCGCTTCTTCCCGGGGAGTGGGAAAAGAAGCTGGTTGATTTAAACGTGAGCAGGCTGAAGGACAAGGATATCAGGTGGGCAGACTACGTGTTCCTGAGCGCCATGCTGGTGCAGCGTGAATCGGCTAAAGAAATTATCCAGCGTTGTAATGAACTGGGTGCCAGCGTTGTCGCCGGGGGTCCGCTTTTCACCACCGGCTACCGGGAGTTTGGCGGCATCGACCACTTCGTCCTGAACGAAGCGGAGATTACGCTGCCCGCCTTTTTAGAGGATTTACGCAAAGGCAGTCCGCACTATATTTATACCACCGGTGAAAAACCGGATGTCAGCAGGACGCCGGTTCCCTTATGGTCACTGGTCAACATGAATAAGTACGCCTCGATGAATATCCAGTATTCCCGCGGTTGCCCTTTCGACTGCGAGTTCTGCGACATTATCATCTTGAACGGGCGGATACCGAGAACCAAGAGCAAAATCCAGGTGCTTGCCGAACTGGAGGCGCTGTATCATGGGGGATGGCGAAGCGGTGTCTTCGTGGTTGATGATAACTTCATCGGCAACAAGAATAAATTAAAGACAGAGATACTGCCCGCCATGATTCAATGGATGGCAGAGAAGAAATATCCGTTTGCGCTTTCTACCGAAGCATCTATAAATCTCGCCGATGATGAAGAATTAATGAGGTTAATGGTGGATGCCGGCTTTTCGACCGTATTCATCGGTATCGAGACGCCTAACGAGGAAAGCCTTGCGGAGTGCGCCAAGCTGCAAAACCAGAATCGCGACCTGGTGGCTTCGGTGAAAAAAATCCAGAACTTTGGTCTGGAAGTGCAGGGCGGGTTCATCGTCGGGTTTGATAACGACCCGGTTTCGATATTTAAGAACCAGGTTGCCTTCATTCAGAACAGCGGGATAGTTACCGCCATGGTGGGTATCTTGAACGCCCTGCCGGGCACCCGCCTGTATCAGCGGCTGAAGAAAGAAAACCGCCTGCTAAAAGTACCGGCGGGTAACAACACCGACAGCTCGCTGAACTTTGTCCCCCGGATGAAAAGCGAAGCGCTGGTCGACGGCTACCAGCAGATTTTGCGCACGATATATTCTCCCGTGCGCTATTACGAGCGGGTCAAGACCTTCCTCAAGGAATACAAGCCGGGCCGGAGGATAGGCAGGCTGCGGTATTACCATATCCACGCTTTCGTTAATTCGGTCTGGGCATTGGGCATTAGAGAGAAGGGCCGGCTCTACTACTGGAAGCTGTTTCTCTTCGCCCTTTTTAAATACCCCCGGAGATTTCCCATGGCGATTACGCTTGCCATCTACGGTTACCATTTCCGCAAAATTGCCGAAAAATATACCGCGAATAAAGCCGGCACGAAGTTGCTCGTCTCCTCTTAGCTGAGTGCTTTGCCACGGTTACAGTTTTTAATTCGGTTATCGCCCCGTCTCTGTTATGGACAAACTTGAAGCAGCCGCCGGTAGATTGGGCATACGGCTCAGCCAGAAGCAGATTGAGCAGTTCCAGACTTACTATCGGGAACTTATCGACTGGAATGAGCGCATCAATCTCACCGCTATCACCGATTATCAAGAGGTGCAAAACAAGCACTTCCTGGACTCGCTTACGGTGGTGCTGGGTCTGGGGAATAGTTTTAACTCGCCGCGGGTGATTGATGTCGGGGCGGGAGCAGGTTTTCCCGGCTTGCCTTTGAAAATTGCCTTGCCGGGAATCAGGCTGGCGGTACTGGAAGCCACCGCCAAGAAGACCTCTTTTTTGAATCACCTGCAAGATAAGCTGGGGCTTGATGGCGTGGAAGTTGTCACCGGGCGGGCGGAAGAAGTTGCTCACCAGACGCAATATCGTGAGAGTTTTGACGTTGTGTTGTCCCGCGCTATGGCGGAGTTGCCGGTGCTGGCGGAATTGTGTCTGCCTTTTGTGAGAATTGGCGGTTTGTTTATTGCCCAGAAAAAAGGGGTGATTGATGCGGAAGTAAAAAACGCCGGGCGGGCTATTGCTCTAATGGGCGGCAGGCTGCGTGAAGTGAGAAAAATAGAGATGGAAGAACTCTCTGACGGGCGATATTTGGTTATTATTGATAAAATTGCTCTCACTCCGCCCCAATACCCCCGCCGCCCCGGCATGCCCAACAAGAGACCGATAACATAATTCTTTATGTTGCCAAACATGGTGGTCAAGAGTAAAATATTATTGTAGTTAAGACTGAGGAGTAGGCACATGGAGACCGGGACGTGGAAAGTTAAGACAGGGCTGGCGCAGATGCTCAAGGGCGGTGTCATAATGGACGTGGTAACCCCCGAGCATGCCAAAATCGCTGAGGATGCCGGCGCCTGTTCCGTGATGGCGCTGGAGAGAGTGCCGGCGGACATCCGGGCGGCGGGGGGCGTGGCGCGCATGTCCGACCCCACCGTCATCGAAGCGATTATGAAGGCGGTGACGATTCCGGTCATGGCGAAGTGCCGCATCGGGCATTTTGTGGAAGCCCAGGTGCTGGAAGCGCTGGGCATTGATTACATTGACGAATCGGAAGTATTAACTCCGGCGGACGAGAGCTATCACATCTGGAAGCATGATTTCAAAGTCCCCTTCGTCTGCGGTTGCCGCGACCTCGGGGAAGCCCTGCGCCGCATCGGCGAGGGCGCCGCGATGATTCGTACCAAGGGCGAAGCAGGCACCGGCAACGTCGTCGAAGCCGTCCGCCACATGCGGGCGGTGATGGATGGCATCCGCAAGCTGGTCAACACTCCCCAGGAAGAGCTCATGGCGATTGCCAAGGAAATGGGCGCGCCGTTTGAATTAGTCCTCGAAGTACATAATACCGGCAAGCTGCCCGTGGTCAACTTCGCCGCCGGCGGCGTGGCGACCCCCGCCGATGCCGCCCTGATGATGCAGCTCGGCGCCGATGGCGTGTTCGTCGGCTCCGGCATCTTCAAGTCGAGCGACCCCTCGGCGCGCGCCAAAGCCATCGTCAAGGCGACCACACATTACAAAGAGCCTGCCATCATCGCCGAGGTCTCCAAGGGACTCGGTGAGGCGATGCCAGGGCTGGACATCAAGCAAATCCCGCAGGACGAATTGCTGGCAACCCGAGGGTGGTAGTGATGAAGATTGGCGTCCTTGCCGCGCAGGGAGCCTTCGCCGAGCATATCGCCGTACTGCATAAACTGAAGATAGACGCGGTGCCCGTCCGCTTACCCCGGGAACTGGCGGGGCTGGACGGGCTGATTATTCCCGGCGGCGAAAGCACTACTATCAGCAAACTGATGACCGATTATAAGCTGCGCGAGGTCATCAAAGAGCGCGCCGCCCAGGGAATGGTAATTTTTGGCACCTGTGCCGGCATGATTCTGCTGGCGAAGCACGGCATCAACGGCTATCCCGAAACGCTCAAGCTGATGGATATCACCGTTGCCCGCAACGCCTTCGGGCGGCAGAAAGAAAGTTTTGAGACCGACCTTAAAATACCCGTACTGGGCGAAAAGCCCTTTCATGCGGTGTTCATCCGCGCGCCGCTGATTAAGACTGTGGGAGAGAAAGTGGAAGTGCTGGCGAAGCTGGCTGACGGCACCATTATCGCCGCCCGGGAGGGGAAACTGCTGGGGGCGTCTTTTCATCCCGAATTGACCGATGACGCCAGATTTCACGAATATTTTTTGAATATCGTAGCGGGGAAGCATTAAATGCCATTCGGACCGCAAAAAATAGTTGCCGATGACCTGGATGCTCTGCTCAACGTGCTGCCGCCCCATGTCCGCGACCCGTTGCACCAGCAGGAGGACTACAACGAGCTGCTGGAAATCGTCCTTGACCTGGGCAGGCTGCCCGAAGCCCGCTTTCACCAGCGGGAAATAGACCTCAACTCCAGGGAAGTGGATGAACAGGATATCGATTACGTCGTGGCGCGCATCGGCAGCTTCGGCGACGACAACCGGGCGGGCATCGAGCGCACCCTGCACCGCATCTCGGCAATCCGTAACCGCAAGGGGCGTGTCGTCGGGCTGACCTGCCGCGTCGGACGCGCCGTTTTCGGCACCATCAATATTATCGAGGACCTCGTACGCTCCGGTAAGAGCATTCTGCTGCTGGGACGCCCCGGCGTGGGCAAGACCACCATGCTGAGGGAGGTCGCCCGCGTACTCGCTGATGAGCTCAAGAAGCGGGTCATCATCGTAGACACGTCTAACGAAATTGCCGGCGACGGCGATATTCCCCACCCCGCCATCGGCAGCGCCCGCCGCATGCAGGTAACCACGCCCACGATGCAGCACGCCGTGATGATTGAGGCGGTGGAAAACCACAT